>JAKEEV010000311.1 GCA_022616395.1 Planctomycetia bacterium
TCCGCGCGATTGCCGAAGCTCACCTCCGCGATGGCCTCTTCGGTCGCGGGGTTGATGACCGGGAGTTTCTTGCCCGTGGAGGAATCGACCCACGCGCCATCGATGTACAGTTGGCGGTTCTTGACAAGGGGAGTGGTTGACATGGTGAACCTCCTGAATGGCGAGCGGCCTGGGAGCGGGGACAGAAGCCCCTGGGTAGTTTGCTTCAGTTGTTGTATGGAAGTGCAGCAGGGACTCGGTCCGTGCCGAAGAGTGCCGCGTGGTCGGATGTGTGGGATTGTTCCAAAGATTGCCAGATAGCCAACATTGCCACACACCCCAGTTGGCAATCTTAGCCAAAAGCGCCGCGACAACAGCACTCCGAATGCGCACAATTGTATAGTTATCCCTCGCGAAGGTGTTTCAGCACCTCATCGGTACAGAGGAAGTGGGGATCGACGAGATTCGGTCCCAGATACCACTCCTTCACGCTCGCCGGAAGCGAGCCGTGTTGCGCTTCGTGTTCGGCGATCATGCGCGCGGCTTCGGGAGACTCGCCCGGTTCGAGTTGAAGCAAGTCGTAGACATTCTGGTGATACGGAACGCGGCTGACGCGGCTCACGGAATTGCTCCCGCTTTTCGGACAATTCTCCGCTGTTCTCAGCGTACTCTTTGGTAGGTCATCCCAGCACGAAACCGCGGCGAAGCCAAGTCGATTCGCGCGGGAGAGCCAGAACTTTCGTCACACACTACACAGTTGAGTCTTACCATGAAATCGCTCGTCATCGCCTTCGCTGTCACCGCAATGTTCTTCTGGTTTGCGCCTGCCGCGAGCGCGACTTGACGGACTGGGTCGTGCAGCATCAAGGAAGACCCCGCGGCGGTCGCCGCGCGAGAAGAAGCGAAGAAGGCAATGGACGACAAGTTGAAGTGGATGCTCGCGGCCGGCGGGCTTGGCTTCGTGGGCTTCGCGGTGTGGCAGTTTATGCGCGAAACGGGGAACGCGGTCCGAGCTGCGGGGCGCGAGCGAAAACCGTGGGAGATCGAGTAACCAGACAGCCCGCGATGCCGCAAGCGGCACTTCAACCCCGCCTCGGCAAGGCGGGGCTACTTTTCGACTCGCGGAACCAGTTTCAGCGCGGCGGAGTTGATGCAAAAGCGCAAGCCGTTCGGAGGTGGGCCATCTGTGAAGACGTGGCCCAGGTGAGCGTCGCAGCGGCTACAGAGCACTTCCGTGCGAACCATGAAGTGACTGCGATCGGTCTTCGTGCTGACGTTGTCTTCTGCCACTGCTTCCTTGAAGCTCGGCCAGCCCGTTCCGCTATCGAACTTCGCCAGTGAATCGAACAGCGGCTGCTCACAACAGACGCACACATAAACACCATCGTCCTTGCTGTTCCAGAACGAACCACTACACGCGCGCTCGGTTCCCCTCTCTCGCGTGACGCGATACTGTTCCGGCGTGAGGATCGCGCGCCATTCCTCATCCGTCTTCACGACTTTTTCGCCGCCCACGGGTTTACCCTCCCGCTCTGGAATCGCTGGCGAGGCAAACGGAGCGCGAAACATCAGCGCTCCCGTCGCCACGACAAGCGTTCCAAGAGATACGACCAGAATGACAGGTTGGGCTTTCATACAAGTGGAGATGCACACACGGGCGACGAGAGTTCTGGAATGTAGGTCACTCGCTCCGCGAGTGACGCG
Source organism: Planctomycetia bacterium (assembly GCA_022616395.1). Taxonomy (GTDB): domain Bacteria; phylum Planctomycetota; class Planctomycetia; order Gemmatales; family Gemmataceae; genus Gemmata. Next base: position 1,684 of record JAKEEV010000311.1, read on the forward strand.
ACTCGCGGAGCGAGTCGCCTACGTTCGTGTGAGCGTCTTCGGTCCCTCGCCCGCGGTCTTCTCGTAAGTGCCCTTGTCGGTCTTCACATACTTCGTGAAGCCCTTCGCCGCGAGGTTCTTGTCGCTTGTCTTCGCCTTGCCCTGCGAATCGGTCCAGGCGCGCGGAGCGTTCGGTTCGGTGAACACTCGACGAACAGGCACGCCCGTTTCGGGATGCTTCGTGAGCGGATCATCCGCCATCTTCTGGAACACCTCGAACTGCTCACCGCGGGTCCCATCCGGCAACACGATTTCGTAGACGTACATCGGCATGACTGGACTCCAGGCGAACGGCCGGCGTAAGCCGGCTGGTGAGAGCTTCCCGTATTCTAACACCTGCCTGTCTCCGCTGCACCGATCTCACCAGCCGGCTTACGCCGGCCGTTCGCCTATTTCGCGAGTTCGGCGCGAACCGTTTCCAGGAGCTTCTTGGTCAGCTTGATGCCGTCGGCCTCGGTATGTTTGCTCCCTTCGTATTCGATGCCGATGTAACCCGAATACTTGTGCTTCTTCACAACGATGTCGAGCATCTTGCGGTAGTCGGTGCGAATCTCCTCGCCCTTGTCGTTGAACTCGTGCGACTTGGCCGAAACGCCCTTGGCGAAGGGCATCAGTTCGTCCACGCCCTTGTAGCGGTCGTACTCGGTCTCCTTGATCCCCTCGATCTTGCCGATGCCGAAGTTGCCGAAGTCCGGCAGCGTTCCACAGCGCTTGTGATTGACCAATTTCATGACACCCGCGAGCCACGCCCCATGACTCGACA
>JAKEEV010000312.1 GCA_022616395.1 Planctomycetia bacterium
CGCGTGCTACGAACTGGCGCGGCGGGGGCGTCGGGTGCTCGGCCTGGAGCAGTTTGAGTTAGTTCATGCACGTGGAAGTTCGCACGGCCACACGCGCATCATTCGCACCGCGTACGCCGAACACCCTGGATATGTTCCTCTTGTGAAGCGAGCGTTCGAGAAGTGGTACGACCTGGAACAGTTCAGCGGGAAACATTTGCTCACCGAATGCCCGTGTTTGAACGCCGGTCCGCCTGGAAGTGAACACGTTGAGGGTGTGCGGGCGTCGGTGCGCGAACACAAACTCGTCGCGGAAGAATTAACCGGAGACGAGATCAATCGCCAGTTCCCCGCGTTCCGCTTCCCGGTGGATTACTCCGGCGTGTTGGAGCAGGCCGCGGGGTTTCTTTACGTTGAGGAGTGCGTTCGCGCACACATTGACAGCGCACTGTCACTCGGAGCGGAAATTCACGCGGAAGAAGCCGTGCGCGAGTGGAAGGTGGTCGGCGATGGCGTGGAAGTGACAACCGACAAGGGAACGTATCGCGCCGCGAAGTTCATCGTCACCGCCGGTGCATGGGCGACGAAGTTGCTCGCGGACATTGGCGTTCCGCTCACCGTGATGCGTCAAACGCTTCTGTGGTTCGATCCGCATGAGCGCGCAGTCTTCTTCCGACGCGACCGGTTTCCGATTTTCATCGTGGATGTGCCAGGGAAACCCTTCTACGGAGTCCCCACCATCGACCGACGCGGAGTGAAGGTCGCACGCCACTACGGTGCCCCGGAACTGCCGAATCCCGATGGCGTGAAGTGGGAAATCGCCGATGCGGATGTTGCCGCGATTCGTCCGCTACTCGATACCTACTTGTCTGGGTTAGGCGCGTTCACGAAGGGGCAAGTGTGCATGTACACGGTTTCGCCGGACAAGCATTTCGTGATCGACGTTCACCCGCGGTTTCCGCAGGTGAGTGTCGCGTGTGGGTTCTCCGGTCACGGGTTCAAGTTCGCGCCGACCGTGGGCGAAATCCTCGCGGATCTGGCAGAGCAGGGGAATACGAAGCACGAGATCGGCATGTTCAGCACGAAGCGATTTCTGGGCGAACCCCGCCGGCAAGGGCGGGGGTGAACCAGACCCGCCGCCCTTGCCGGCGGGGTTCGCCAAGCGTCACGTATATTTCTTCACGAGTGCATCGAATTCGGGGCTTGTCTTCTTGGCGGAGGCTTGCAAGTCTTTCAAAAATGCCTTCTCCATGTCGTCCACCTTGCCATCGGCCATGACGAACTTCTCCAGCCAGCTCGCCTCCTCCGCGGTGATGACGCCATCGGCGAGAATGACCTTCTTCACCACCTCGAACACGAACTGATGGAACTTCGCGACCGCCTTCGGAGCGCTGTTGCGCAGGTCGATGAGGAACTCGGCCTCGGACTTGTTCACCACGCCGTCGGCCAGAATCTCCGCTTTGATGATGTCTACTTCTTTCTCCTCGATGTAACCGTCGGCCAGAATGAGCGCCTTGGCCATCTTCTTCCAGTCTGCCATGTAGATACTCCTTGAAGTGAGGCGGCGAATTGCGACTACCGGCGCGCGCCGGCAATCAGGCTGTCGGAAACTATATCAACCCCGCCAGCCAGATGCACGCGGCGAACCCGATTCAATCTCGGTGCGTCTGTCCGTGTGTTCAATACTTGACCAGACACCAACCATGAACCTGCGGCTCGACCACCTGTTAGAAGCTCTTCGCACTAACGGTGCGGACATTTTACGCGCCATCGACACCGACCCGCTTCTTGTGAAGCGGCAGTCTGGGCCGTTTGTGCTCGCCAATGCCGGCGCGGAACTCTTTTCTCCGCAACAGCCTCACCAGTTGTTCGCGAAGGGTATCGTGTATCGTCGAGAGCCATTCGAGTTGGTGTCACTCCCTCTGGTGAAGATTTACAACCTCGGCGAGAAGGACGTGTCGGTCGCGGACCTCGCGGGGATCGCGTCCGAGTGGAGCGATGCGCGGTTGCACTTCCTCCGCAAGCTCGATGGCACGCTCCTTCAGCGGTTCCAGCACAATGGCCGCGTGTATTTCACCACGCGCGGAATGATCGAAGGCGGCCCGTGTTACGGCGTGCAAGATGAAGACGCACCGGAGCGAATCAAGGGCTTCGACTTCCTCGGAACCGCTCGACGAATCGCGCAGTCGAAGTACCCAGCGCTGTGCGAACCACGAAACGAGTTCGAGAACCTCACGCTGGTCTTCGAGTTTCTGCATCCAGAAACTCGCGTCATCACCAACTACGGTGCGCGTGAAGATCTCGTGTTGCTGGCGTGCTTCGACCGAGCTGACTGGCGCTACCGCACGTTTGCCGAGGTGAGGCAACTCGCTGCAACTCACTCGCTGACGCCGGTCGATGAACTCATTCCAACCGGCCAGACGCTTGGCGAGCAGATCGAAGGGTTGCTCGCGTCCATCGCGGGGACCGATCAGGAAGGAACTGTCATCACCATCGAACACGGTCACCGCGTCGTGTATCGCGTGAAGGTGAAGTCGCCGGACTATCTTCGCGTGCTGAAGCTCGTGGTTACCTGCACCTACGCGCGGACGGTGGAGATGATCGAGTCGCATCCGGAATGGAGTTGCTGGCCGGACATGGAAGCGCATCTGCGTTCGCTTGGCCGCGAACAAGTGCCGGAAGAAGTGCTCGACTTCTACCGCGAACATTTCGATGTGTATGCCGAATATCTGGCGAACTGCGAGCGGCTGGGAATTTGGGCCGCTACTGTGGCTTCCGAAGTGCGCTCTCAAGCACAAGCCGAAGCCGGCGAAGGGAACGACCGGCTTTTGCGGAAGTGCTTCGCGGCGCGGGCGGTGAAACTGCCCCTCAAGGCCCTCTTGTTCGCGGCCTTCGATGGTCAACTCGACCTGGAGAGTGTGCGCCAGTTCGCCCGCACACCGGAGGAAGCGAAGGACGCGGTGAGGGAAATCGCCTAGGTGCCGCGAGCCGAGCGGCTTTCGGAGCCGCGGCCGTCAGGGAGCGAGTGGGATAGCCAGTCTCATGCGCTCCCTGACGGTCGCGGCTCTGAATCGCTTCCCGACAGTCGCGGCTCTGATCCCAGAGTGGGTTGATTGTTTGTTGTGTGTTGTGTCAGAGGCGGGGGGATCAGCGATTGCGTGTGAGGGGCGTTCCCCTCCCCCGCCACCCCCCTGTTTTCTTCTTGCTCTCTTTAGCCCATGTTTTGTGGGGTTGGCTGCGTTTTGGAGAGGGGCCAGGTGGCCTTTATCCCGAGCAAACGCTGGAATTCATGGGGTTTATAAAGGCCACCCCCGGGCCCCGATGCCTGGCGCTTGGCTGGCGCTGGGTTGGGGGGTTGCCGGCGCGCAGGAAGGTCGGTCGGGTGTGCCGGTTCCTTCTACTCCATTCTGCGTGATTACTGTACAAAAGTCAACTACAAAATCGGATTTTGGGTAGTGTCTCAGTTTGGCTTTTTGTAGCCAGCCTCTGCGAGGCCGGGCCGGGGTCACAGACCCCGGCTACAGCCAAAGTGAGACACTACCGGATTTTGCGGAACCCGCCGCAGGTGGAAACCAATCCCTGCCATTGCGTCTGACAGAAGGTCGCAAACAGCGCGAACCTCCTTCGCTTCCCCCGCGTCTATTCTGACGAACTGCCTGCAATCGAGGGTGAGGGAAAGCACACGACTCTGCGACGGTCGCGGACCAA
>JAKEEV010000313.1 GCA_022616395.1 Planctomycetia bacterium
CGAATGCCCGCGAAAGCCGGTAGCCCCGGTTACACCGCGGTGATCGAGCCGATTGTCGCCGGTCTGAAAAGCACCAACCAGACGAAGCGGTATCTTGCGTTCCACACCCTTCGGCGACTGGGTAAAAGCGGAGTCAGCGCTCTGCCGACTCTCATTGACTTGGTGCGAGGAACGGATGTGAGCATCGCAACCGAAGCGGCGGGGATCATCGCGGGCTTTGAGGAACTCGGCGCTCCTGCGGTGTCGGTGCTGGTCGGAGAACTGCGCGATCTGAACTCGCCGAAGGCGCGGACGGTGGTGTTTACTCTTGGCCGCATCGGACCGCCCGCGAAGGAAGCTCTGCCAACGCTCCGCGCTTGCCTGGCGAAAACTCAGGACTTCTCGCAATACCCCCTCCGAGACGCACTGACCGAGGCCATCGCTCGCATCGAAGGGAAGAAGCCGTGACAAGCTGAGAAGGCGACTCGCGGAGCGAGTCGCCTTCTCTTTCTTCATTCCTCCGCGACCAGCACCAGTTTCCGACCGACGGCAGAGGCGAATAGCCCCAGCGTCTTCCATGTCGGATTGGTGATCGCCCCAGTCTCAAGCCTGCACAGGGTCTCGACCGCGAGACCGGTCTTCTCGGACACTTCCGCGAGCGTTAACCCGGCGGCTTCGCGTGCCTTCTTCAGTTCCGCGATGCATGCGCGAAGCTCGAAGTAGAACGGCGCTCCATCAGCCAGCTCCTTAGCCGAAAGCAACTCGGTCGGCGTGGGCTTGTGAGCGACCTTCGAGCGTGTCTGCTCCGCGCGCTCGCGAAGCCGTTTCAGTTCGGCAGAGCTGACCTTCGGCTTGGCGGGTTTTCGCGGCATGAGTGTAGTTTCACCCGCTCCCTCGCGGTCGCGGCTCGTTGGCTCACTGCGATTTCATGCCTCTCCAACGAGCCGCGACCGCGAGGGAGCGGTAGTTTCTGCATCAGAGGGAAGTCTCACGGTTCCGCCACTTCGTAGGCGGTGACGGGGTAGATGGTGAGCGGGTCGCCGGGCGTTTCGTCCCAGATGACGATGATGTATTTGCCCGTGCGAGTGCGTCCGAACTTGCACGGCCGACCGGTGGATCGGCTCACGTGCGTTGGGAGTCGCGGGTTGAGCAACACGCGCTCGACTTCGGCCGGTGTCAGTCCGTTTTTGGCGATGTGCCGAACATTTCCGCGTCGGGCGTTGTCCCAGATGACGGTTACATTCACCGAGGCCCTCCGGGGCCTCTCTGGAACTTCGTGGATGGAATGTGGGTCATGGAGGTGAGAATAGCACGTTTGATTTAAAAGTCAATAGCGATCGGTTACAATGCCCCGCGAGGAGTGACTCCATGACCGAAGCGGAATGGCTGGCGGCGACCGATCCTGGGGAGATGCTGATCGCTTCGCGCTTCGCGAGCGATCAACCCCGGAAGTTCGCCTTGTTTGCGTTTGCTGGCTATCGCCTCATCTGGGACTGTCTGGATGAAGCAACACAAAAATGGGTTGCAGCAGTGGAACAGAACGAAGCCGCGCATTGGAATGCCGAGGACGACTGGAAACAGTTTGAGCTTCGTTTGCAGCGGGAAGAAGTCGGGGTATCTTGTTTGCGGGAGTTGCAACCGCACGCCAGCCAATCCCTTCACTCTCAGGCGAGTGACTTGGTCCGAGAGATCTTCGGCAATCCCTTCCGCCCTGTTGTCGTTGAACCCTCGTGGCTCACATCCGATGTTGTCGCGCTCGCTGCTGGAATCTACGAAGACCGTGCCTTCGACCGGATGCCGATTCTTGCTGATGCGCTTCAAGATGCCGGGTGCGATAACAACGACATCCTCAACCACTGTCGGGGCGAAGGGCCGCATGTTCGAGGATGCTGGGTGATTGATGCGCTGTTGGGGAAAGCGTAACGTGGGAGGGTGTCCCAAACTCATTCGGAGTTTACCCATGTGCCGCTTACTCTCACTGTTGGCTCTCCTGATTGTCTTCCCCGCATTCGCGACGGCAGCGGAGCCGGTGAAGCTCTTCGACGGGAAGACGCTTGCGGGGTGGGAGGGTGATACCGAGAAGACGTGGAAGTTCGAGGACGGGGCTATTGTCGGCGGGTCGCTCGATACCGTCGTTCCGCGGAACGAGTTCCTGTGTACGACCAAGACTTACGAGAACTTCGAACTGAAAGTCACCTTCAAGCTCACTGGAGACAAAGCCAAAGCCAACGCGGGGATTCAGTTCCGCACCAAGCGCATTCCGAAGCATCACGAGGTCAGCGGCTATCAAGCGGATGTGGGGCAGGACTACTGGGGCGCACTCTACGACGAAAGCCGCCGCAAGAAGGTGCTCGCCAAGCCTGCCAAGGATGTGATCGAGAAGCTCGTGAAGTTCGATGACTGGAACGAGTACGTTATTCGAGCCGAAGGTCCGCGCATTCGATTGTGGCTCAATGGCAAGCTCACGGTGGACTACACCGAAGAGGACGAGAAGATTGAGCGAAGCGGCATCATCGGGCTACAGATTCACGGAGGCGCGAAGGCGAAGGTGTATTACAAGAACATCACCATCGAGGAACTGCCCGCGAAGAAGTGACCAACAGAAAGCCCCTCACCCGCCGCTATCGACGCTTCGCGTCGGCGGCGACCTCTCCCCGCGGGAGTGGGGCGAGGTGGGGGTTATCGAGTCTCCGTGTCGCGATCCGATGCGCGAAGGTTTTGCTCTGCCACTCCGCAAAGCAACACAAGATGTTCAACCGCGCCCACCTCGCCCCGCTATTGCGGGGGAGAGGTCGCCGTAGACTGCCGTTCCTCGGCAGTCGTAACGGCGGGTGAGGGGCTTCTGGCTTTCCTTTCCCTGTTTACTCTCCCAACTCCTCGCGGTTGATACCCCGGAACATCACGCGGGGGTTCAGCCATGAAGATCATCATTCCCGGCGGGTCGGGTCAGGTGGGCACAATTCTCGCTCGGCACTTCCACGCGAGCGGTCACGAAGTCGTTGTGCTGAGTCGAAAGCCAGCACCCGCGCCCTGGCGCGTGACTCCGTGGGATGCGCAGTCGCCCGGTCCGTGGACCAGCGAACTCGATGGCTCGGATGTGGTCATCAATCTCACTGGCCGGAGCGTGAACTGCCGATACACGCCCGCCAACCGCCGCGAGATCATGGAATCTCGCGTGCGGTCCACGCAACTCATCGGCGAAGTGATCGCGAAGTGCAACCGCCCTCCTCGCGTATGGCTTCAGGCCAGCACCGCGACCATTTACGCTCACCGATTCGATGCTCCCAACGACGAAACAACCGGCATTCTCGGCGGAAACGAACCGAACTCGCCGGATACATGGAAGTTCAGCATTGATGTCGCCACTTCGTGGGAGAAAGCGCTCGACTCGTCCCACACTCCGCACACGCGCAAGGTCGCGATGCGATCCGCGATGACCATGAGTCCTGATCGCGCAGGCGTGTTCGATGTGCTGCTGGGATTGGTTCGGCGCAGGCTCGGCGGACGCATCGGAGACGGGAAGCAGTTCGTGTCGTGGGTTCACGATGCCGACTTCATCGCCGCGGTGGAGTTCTTGATTCAACACGAACTCAGCGGACCTGTGAATATCGCTTCACCCGAACCGCTTCCGCAGGCAGAGTTCATGAAGGCACTTCGAGAAGCCTGGGGCGTGCGGTTCGGGTTGCCCGCAACGAAGTGGATGGTGGAGTTGGGCACGTGGGTGCTGCGGACAGAATCGGAGTTGGTGTTGAAGAGCCGCCGAGTGATACCGGGGCGGTTACTCGAAGCGGGATTCGCCTTCCGCTTCCCAACATGGAGCGAAGCCGCACGCGATTTGTGCCAGCAGTGGCAAGCGACGCGGCAATAACAACAGAAGAGTTTCGACAGGGTAACGGGATGAAGACAGGATCAAAACCAAAGACTGGGTTCTGAAACCATCGTGTCCATCCTGTTATCCCGTCGAAAACTCTTCTCCTACTTCTTCTCGCTCGTCTTCTCTTCCTTCGGTGGCGGGTTGAGCGCCTTGGTCACTGTTTCGAGCAGGCGTTCCATCGCGAACGGTTTGCGGATGTAGTCGATCACGCCCAGATACTCCGCGTACACCTTGTGTCGGCTCCCCTCGTTGGCCGTCACCATGATGATCGGAGGAGCATCCGGCTTGTCCTTGAAGTGCTCCAACACCGGATAGCCGCCCATGCGCGGCATCATCATGTCCAGAATCACCAGGTCGGGGCGCTGGTTGTAGATCGCCTGCTTCCCCTGGTGCCCGTCGTGGGCCTGGATCACCTTGTATCCCTGGCGTTCCAGAACGGTGCGCATCGCGTCCACCAGTTCGCGGTCATCATCGACCACCAGAATCAGCTTTTGCTCGGCCATGTCCGGCCCTCTTCGGTCATTCGTACCCTGAACATTCACAATATCACTCGCGGGGTGCGGTCACAAGAAGCGGACCATCTTTGACCTACCCCCAACCAGAGGTCAGCAGTGATCAGTGATCAGTCATCAGTCATCAGTATCAACGGACTCCTTGCCTTCCAACTCGATGACTGATGACTGATCACTGATCACTGATTACTGTTCACTTCCGGTTGGGGTTAGGTCCACACTCCACTACCGCGCTTCCAACGGCATTCGCCAGCGGGTACAACTTATCTTCACAGAACTTACATTCTCCAGGCGCATGGAGCGCACACAGGACATACCACGCAATGACGGCACGCTTTACAGTGCTCGCCAGCGGAAGTAGCGGCAACGTCAGTCTGCTTGAATGCGACGGGTTCGGCCTGCTCATCGACTGCGGGCTGCACCCACGATTCCTCACCGCGCGTCTGAAATCCATCGGAGCATCATGGGAGCGAGTGTCGGCCGTCGTACTGACTCACACACATACCGACCACTGGAAGGACGGCACACTTGCCGAGTTGCGAAGCCGTAAGATTCCGCTCTACGCTCACCCGGATCACTTCTCGCATCTGGATAACGTCGCGTCGTCGTTCAGCACGCTCTCCGCCGCCGGGTTAACACGTGAGTTTGCCGACGGGAAAGTGATCGACTTCACACCAAGCTTAACCTGCCTTCCGATCCGCGTCCCTCACGACGCCAACCCGACATTCGCCTTCCGCATCGAAGGGAAGGACAACGAGACCGGCCCCGCGTGGGCCATCGGTTACGCATCCGATCTCGGCTGTGGGTCGCCGGAGTTGATCTCGGCGTTCGCGGGCGTCGATGTGCTGGCTCTGGAATACAACCACGATGAGTTAATGGAACGCGAAAGCTCGCGGCCGAAGTTTCTGGTGGATCGCGTGCTCGGAGACATGGGACACCTCTCGAACAAGCAGGCCGCGGAGTTAACCAGAGCCATCGCGTCGATGTCTGGCGAAGGATTCCCCGGTCACCTGGTTCAACTGCACCTCAGCCGCGACTGCAACCTGCCGGAGTTGGCCGCGGTCGCCGGCCGAGAAGCTCTGGTCGCTCTCAATCCCGCGGCGGAGATTATCACCGCCAAGCAGGATGCCGCCGCCAAGAGCATTACTCTTTCCCGTCGGCCGAATTCCAGCAACCGAGCCGTTCCTCGGATCAAGCCCGCTCCCGTGCGCAGAAAAACGATCCAGCCCTCGCTCCCCGGCTTCGATGATGACGAACCGTGGTAAACTGTGCCGGTTACGCTGGCTCCACATCCAACTTCACGCACTTCCTCGCGAGTCACACCCACACTGCCCAAATTCAAACTGCCGAAGTTTTGAATTGACGACACTTCGAGTACCGCATGGAGGCGGGAACAATGAAGCGGCTTGTGATCGCGGCGGTGGCGGTGAGTTTGTGGTTGGTTGATTCCGCCCGCGCCAACGACGGAATGCTTGCGCCAACCGCGCCGGTTGTCCCGGCTCCGTTTCTTCAAGACGGCAAGTTGATCGGCAATCCCGGCTCCTGGAGCGGCCCGGCACGCAACTCTCGCATGGTCTTCTCCCCAACCCGATGGTTCTCGACACGCGAGACGGCTCTGAGCACACAGATTGGCTCCGACGCTCCGCCAGCACTGCCAACTCCTCCGGTCGTGACCACGCCGCAATACGCGCTTCCGGCTTTGCCCAACGGAGTCGGCGGACCGGATGGCAACTGCGGGCAAGGACAGTGCCAGACGAGCAAGTGCCGGACTCGAGGATTGAGCTGCGAACGACTCAAGGCGTGGTTGTGCTACCACCCTTCCAAAACCGAACTGCCCAAGTTCCATCCAACGCCCTACATCACGCCTCTTCAGGGCATGTTCTTGTGTTCCTCGTGGAATGGCTGCGGAAGTGGGTGCGGAACCGGCGGATTTGGGTATCTGCCACCAGTGATACAGCCGCAACCTCCACCAGGTCCCCCAATGCCACCGCCGACTCCGCCGAGTCCTCCGATGCAACCACCCGAAATGCTTCCCCCTCAACCGCCTGGCGTCGGAGGAGCGGGAGCTGTGGTCATGCCTCCGCGCGGTCTGCGAGGAGCCTCAGTGTTGCCGACATGGCAAGGACGAACGCCCTCGGTCTCGGCGAGCGAGAGCGGAATCCCAGGGTATCGATTCGCGACTCCGCACATCTCCGCGAAGCCCTCTGTCGGGCCAGTGGTGAACACCGTGTACAAGAAGTGAGCTTGGCGAACCCCGCCCGCAAGGGCGGTGGGTCATCGCGAGGCAACACCCACCGCCCTTGCGGGCGGGGTTCGCCAAAAACACGCGACCGGCGGGTTCATCCATCCCGCCGGTCGCGTCGTGGGGTCACCCTCCGGGTGATTTCACTTGTTCTTGACCGGAATGCCGGGCGAAGTCGGTGGAGGCAAGATCGCATCTCCGGGTGGTGCTGGGAGTGGGATCGCAGGGGGAGGAATCCGTTCGGTTGGCGCGGGCATGTGCAATTCATCCGGCCGTATTGGCCCGCCAGGGAACGGGCCACCGGGGAATGGCTCACCAGGAATCACGGTTGCCGGCGCGCCCGGTGGACACGGCACCGGCTGACCGGTGACGGCATCGAAGCAACCGGCGTTCTTCCCGGTCAACTGACAGGGCAGGTCGCGCGAGTGAGATGTAAAGAATCCCGGCCGGTCGCAACGCGAATGGCAGCCCAACTGAGCCGCGAATAAACCCGCAGCCAGAGCTATCGCGGACAGCCGACGGAACATCGAAACACCTTTGTCGTGGCGACGAGAACGCAACTTGAAGGAATTCTGCCCGACGCGCGAATTTCCGCAATGGAGAGCGCGCAACAAAAGTGCGCTGCGTGAAACTCGCCGGGCGTGTTGTCGATGTAATTAGCGGAGATGGAATAACCGGCAGGACAGGAGCAGAAGAATCGTTCGCCGCAAGCGATTGATTCCGCCCGGCTCAATCGTCGAGCCTCACTCGGTCACCGAATCGTCGATTCAGCGCATCTCGTCCCTTCTTCCCGATCTTGTTGTCGGATAAGTCCAGTAACTGAACCCCTTCGAGGTGTCTCGACTCAGCGAGCGCGATTGCCCCGCGAGCCGTGATGCGGTTGTTCCCCAGGTCCAGCCACTTCACGTTCGCCAAAGCAGAACTCCTGGCAACGACTTCAGCGCCCTCGTCACCCAGTTCGCTCTGCCCGATGTCGAGATGACGACAGAAACGGACCAGCGGTCCGGCGAGTAATCCTCGAACTCCTTTCGGTCCGAGTGGGTTCTGTGCGGCGTCGAGGTCTCGCAGGCTGGGGAGCGAAACCCGACCGAGCAACTTCGCAACCGTTGGCCCAATCTCGCACCTCACCACTGATAACGTCTCGACGTGACCGAGGGAGCGATTCCCGGCGAGCGCTTGCGCGGACTGCTTGCCGACCACATTCAGAGCGAGGTACAGTTCGGTCAACTTCGGCCACGCGGCTCCGAGGATGACCGCCACTCCCTCATCGTCAAGCTCGCAATCCCCCAGTCGCAGATTCTGCAACCGACTGAGGAAGGGTTCCTGAGCCAGGTAACGAGCGCCGATGTATTCGATTGGGTTCCCCTGCAAGGAGAGATACTCCAATCCCGCGAGGTGCTTTGAATCGGCGAACGCCATCATTCCGCGACGACTCAGGTGGTTATACATCAGATCGAGCGATGTCAGCTTCAAGTGGTCGGCCTCGTAGAGGGCCAGCGCGGTCTCGTCGGTGAGTCCGTTGTTGCCCAGATCAAGACTGGTCAGGGTGGCGAGACGCTTGGAAGTGAGCAGTTTCTCCGCGCCCTCGTCGAAGATCGCGTGGTTGTAGAGGTTGAGGTGTTGAAGTTGGCGGAGACTCTTTGCGTTCGCCAGGGCCGCGGCTCCGCGTGGGCCAATCTGAGTGTCGGTGTAAGGAATCTTGAACTCGCGGAGGTTACCGAGGTACGGCGACTGAGCAAATTCTTCCGCTTCCGCCGTCCAGAATGGCGTTTCAAAGAACGTTAACTGCCGAACATGACCGAGAGCCGGGCAGCGGGCGAATTCGGGCATGTTCCGACCCAGTCGACCGATGAACACATCTTCAATCGTGGGTGCGGCACGGAACAGTGCCTCTCCACAGTCAATGAACTTTCGGGCCGTCAGTGCGACGTGATAGGGAAACCCGCGGCGCGTGTTCATCTCTCCTCGATGGGCTTTGAAAAGCTCACCGAACCACTTCCCGGCGTGCCGTTTATAGAGTTCTTCGGCTCGCTTCTGCAATTCCCAGAATCGCGGGCTGTCCCACTCGTTCGGGGCAATGCCATCGTCTCGGATCGAAGCCTGCTCGCACTCGATTCGGATGAACTCCGCGCGTTCCGGCTGGCCGTTCTCCTCAAGCCAGTCTGCGAACACCAGTCGCAGCGTGTCATCGTCGGGAGACTCGACGATGGCCCCAATGAACGCCGACTCTTCGTTCATGACGCCCTCCGGGCCTCAGAGTTCAGAGGACAGAGATCAGAGGACAGAGGACAGAACGGGGATCTTCGTTTTTCCTGATCTCTGACTTCTGATCTCTGTCCTCTGAACTGGCGGGCTGACCTCGTGCCGCTCAGATACCGTCGGCCTGACGGCTCGACGCTCATTTCATCAGCCCGAAGGCAAGTAATCCCGCTCCGACGACCGCGAGCACCAGACTTCCGAAAATGATCGTTCGCAACAAGCCGTACATATTCCGAAGCGAGCCGACCGCGTTCATCAGGTGCCAGACGTCCTCGTTTTTCGTCTCCGCGATCTTGCGAAACGACGTTGCAGCTCCTCCTGTCCAGAACCCAATGCACAGACTCAACAGAGCCGCGGCGGAAAGACCTATCGCGGGGCCATAATTACCGCCCGAGTTCGCGACCTGCGCGATCGTCAGCGCGGCCAGCACGACAAACGCCAACCCGATTAACTGCATCAAGCCAGCCGAGACACGCATCGCATCAGCCAGCGCGGAAAACTCCTTGTTTTGCTCGTCGTTGAACTCGTACTGAGCCGACTTGAATTCCTTGATCGGCGGCAGATCGGGAGCCGGACTGGACATTTGATGTTCCTCGCAAGGGAAGTGCGAATGCGACGATTGTACTCTGCCACCAGTAGCAAAGGTACAATCAGAAGCGTTCCTTGTGATTCGCTTTGCAAGCACCGGGATTTGTTGCACGCTCCACACGAATCGTCGGGAACGCCAGGAGGAACTTTCATGCGCCAGCTTCTTCTTGCCGCAATCGCGATGCTCGCTTGCTCGCCGATGGTCCGAGCCGACGAAGTGCCCGCGTGGGTCAAGCCCATGAAGGAAGTGCGGGCGAAGTTCACCGGCAAACCAGGATCGCTTGCTCTGTTCGGCGATTCGATCAGCGTCTCGAAAGCCTTCTGGGCTCCTCTGGCTTCTCCTCCCAAAGACCTCCCCGCCGACATCGCCAAGTCACACGATGTGGTGAAGAAGCACATGCTCGATGAGTGTTGGAGCAAGTGGCGTGGAGGAGAATTCGGCAACGAAGGCGGGCAGACCGCACGCTGGGCCGACGAGAACGTCGAGAAGTGGTTGAAGAAGCTCAACCCCGAATGCGCTGTCGTCATGTTCGGCACCAACGACCTGGGCGGAGTTGATGCGAAGACTTACCAGAAGCAGCTCCGGTCGGTCGTTGAGAAGTGCCTCAAGAACGGAACGGTGGTCATCCTCACGACAATTCCCCCGCGTGCCGGGCAAGACGAGAAGTCGAAGACGTTCGCGGAAGCCGCCCGCAAGATCGCAAGTGATCTGAAAGTGCCTCTCATCGACTACCACGCCGAGATACGGAAACGCCGACCCGACGACTGGAACGGAGCGCTCCCGCAATTCAAGGAGTTCGCCAAGAACCCCTACGAAGCCCCAACGCTCATCTCGGCCGATGGCGTTCACCCCAGCTACCCGGCGAAGTTCCGCGACTACTCCGCGGACTCGCTCAAGACCAACGGCTACCAGTTACGCAGCGTCCTGACGCTCCATGCTTACGCCGATGTGATTCGACAGGTGTTGACCGCGAAGTGAGTTGCAGAGCGAATATCAGAGCCGCGACCGTCAGGGAGCGATTAACGAAGAACGCTCCCTGACGGTCGCGGCTCTGAATGAAAGCCGCTCGGCTCACGGCACCGACCAATTTACCACCGAGGAGGCAATCCGCCGGCTTCAAATGTCTCAAGCGCCAGTTGCTTGCCGGTGACCAGATCGATTACCTCGATGTACCGACCGAAGGCTTCCCAGCCGGTAATCACCAGCGCGAAGTGATTGGCGTTGGGGTGTTTCTCGACCGCCATCGCCACGCGGTTGCGATACTTCGAGTGACTGACAGGCCCGATGCCTTCTAGCTGTCGATCCCATGCCTTCTTGCCGGTCACCAGATCGTACGCGACGACCTTGCACCCGGACGCAATTGAGTCGAACTCAGCGACATAAAGCGCGTCCCC
>JAKEEV010000314.1 GCA_022616395.1 Planctomycetia bacterium
TACGATCGTCCTTATCAACAGTCGATCGTGGGTGACGGGCAGCGCGTATGGATCTACGATAAGGACTTGGAGCAGGTGACGGTCAAACCGCTCGGCACGGCCCTCGGCAGCACGCCGGCCTTGCTGCTCGGGGGCAAGGTGGAGCCGAAGGAGGAGTTCGTCGTCACTGAGCGTGGCGAGCAGGGCGGGATAAGCGTCCTCCATTTGAAGCCGAAACGTGACGAAGGCCAATACACCGAAATTCAACTGAGTTTTGAGGGCTCGATGCTACGGCTGATGGAATTACGCGACAATTTTGGTCAAACCACACGCATCGACGGTGGAATCGCAATACCGTCGGCCTGACGGCTCGACGCTCACAATCGACACCGGCCGGCTCACGCCGGCCGTTCGCCAACAACGCGGGAGGCCCCGTGCGTCGGCTCTGGATTCACAACGTGTTGCCGGCGGCGTTCGCGGCAGTGCCGCTGCTGGCTGCGGCTCTGTTGTTCTTCGCTGTTCCCTCCGACGCACGGCGAGACTACCTTGCGCGCGTGGAAACCTCCCCCATCGACTGGATCATCATCAGCGTCGGCTACACACTCTTCGCCGTTCAGGTTCTCCTGTCGTGGCGCGCTCTGCGCTGGCAAGAAACGGACTTCGACACCCGCGCTGACCGCTGGCTCAGTCACCTCTGTCAGGCGGCGGAGTGGTTCCCGCTGTTGGGTCTGATTGGCACGGTCGCCGCGATTCTTCAGACGTTCAGTTCGATCACGCCGGGAGCCAACCCAACGCCGCAAGACATCATCCGCAAATACGCGCCGGCGATCACCGCGACCGGAGGCGGGCTCTACATGGCGTTCATCAACATTCTGCCGGTGTGGATCGTGTCGATTGGTCGCGATCTGATTCGCGCTCTGGCGGGATTTGCTCCTCCACCCGAACCGCCAGGAGGAAAGCTGTGATTACTCCTCCGCGCAGAGCCGTGACGCGGTTCTTCATTCCGCTCATTGATGTGCTCATCCTGCTGTTTTGCATTTTCCTGCTCATGCCATTTGTCAGCGGGCCACCGAGCACGGAACCGATCGATGCCAAGCCTCCCGACCCGAAGGAGAAGCTCCCCACTGATGTGGGCGAGTTGCAGCGACAGCTCATCGAGGCCCGCGACCGCCTCGCCCGTATGGAGAAGGCCAACCGAGCGAGCGTCTCCGAACGACTGAGCGTCCGAATTCTTGATATCGATGAAAATACCGGCACCCTGTACTATTTCGACCCGGATCGGATCGATATTCGCACGGAAGCAGAAGCGCTGAGGTTGATCGCCGATCAGCGGAACATCGCGACCAAGGCCGGGGGCGTGAAGGAACTCCTGTTCGTCTTCCGCTACCCCCGTAAGCAAACGGGATTCCCAACCGCGCCGCAAGTCCAGGAGATCGAGCGGTGGTTTCGGGATGTCCCTCACATGTTCGACTACTAATTGTCACGCTCCGTGGGGAGGTTGACGTGTCACCAGAGCTATTCGCGTTCACGGGTGCCGCGGATCGGGTGGCGGTCTTCGCGATCAAGTGCCTGGCGGTCGCCGGCGGGTTCTTGATTGGTTATTTTCTCGGCGGAGTGATTGCCTGGGCGCTGGATCGCTGGGTGTTCGCCAAAAAATCGCCCGAAGCGCTCAAGAAAGTCGTCTCCATCGTCTGCGGCATCGCGCTGGCGATTCTGGTTGCTCTGATCGTCTTTGGCGAGGGTGGCAGCGGACTGTTCGGGGGCGGAGGAGGCACCCCCGGTGATGGAAAAGGCGCGCCCGACTCCGAAGACAAGGGGAAAACGCCACCGGCCCCACCCACACCTCCCGAACCCAAAGACAAGCAGCCCAAGATCGAAATCAAACCGCCCGACCCCAAACCCGGCAGCCCGGAGATGCGGGTCGTGATCCGTGCGGGGGCGGATGTGAAAAATGGGGAGTTCTACGAGGTCGATGGTGACCCCAACCCGAAGTCACTCGCCACACTCAAAGAGATAGTCGATACGCGTCGCAAGGATGAGAAAGGCGAATTGATGATCTTCTTCCGGTTCAAGAGTGTTCCCTTGCCGCCTGGACACGCCGCCATGCGCGAGCTGGACAAGTGGTTGAAAGAAGCGAAGATTCTCCACCGCTTCGACTGAGACTTCTGACGCAACCATGCCCACCACCCAGCCCCAACCCGATCCGGCGACTCCCCGCGTGCTGCTGTTCGGGCATCGCGGAGCGGGGAAGTCCGCGCTGTTGGGCGCTCTGTTCCAGGCTGGTGAAACACAAGGCGAGACACTTCGAGCTGAAGTGGTCCCCTCCTCTGTTGATCTTCCACGAATTCGAGACGCTCTCTACAGCCACGGAAAACTCGAATCGTCTCACACTGAGTTGGCAAGTTTCACGCTGCGCCTTCGGCCCCGGCCAACCAACACGCAACCCGCGCCAGAGCCACTGACGGTCGTCATCGACGATTGTTCCGGCAAGGCCGCCGAGTCTCTCCTTGCGCACCCCGAACCGATCACTCAGCGCGCGCCGGATAGCCCAGTGGCCCGAGCTGTCGTTGAGTGCGATGCAATAATGCTCCTCGTGGATGCGTCGAGTACACCCGAAGAGCTGGCGGAAGCGTTCGAGGAGTTCGACACGTTCCTGACGGTCGTTGGGCAAGCCAAGACGGATGCGCGTGCGGTCGGCGGATTCCCGGTGTTCCTTGTGCTGACTCAATGCGACCGATTAGCTCAGCCCGGAGATACGCTCACTGTGTGGGAAGCTCGTGTCAGCGACCGCGCGGAATACGCATGGAAGGCGTTCGATGCCTATCTCAAGGACGCGGACCCCGATGACGGCATTCCTTCGCCATTCTTGCCGTTCGGAAGTGTTGATCTCACGGTGGTGGCCGTTGCTATTCGCAAACCGCCGCTTTCGGATGCACCGGAGCCGGGGAACGTGCCTTATCACATCGCGGAGCTGTTTCGAGATTGCTTCTCGGGTGCAGCTTCTCACCGCAAGAGAGTCCGCGAATCCGATCGACGGTTGAAGTGGACCGTGCGCTTTGTCCTGACCGCGGTCGTGGTCATGCTTCTGGGGCTGGCGACCTTCGCGCTGTTTCCTCCTCAATCGACCGGTCCGGCTCTGGCGGAGAAAATCGAAGATTATCGCTTGCACGAACCGCCCGCGGCCGTGCGCCTGGCGGACGGACACATCGAGCGAAACGAGCGTGTTCTGGCCGGTTTCGCAAAAGACAGCGAGTTCCCGAACCTGCCGCCGGACCTTCGTGCGTTCGTGGAGAGCCGACGAAAAGAGATTGACGATTACCAGGAGTATCGGGCGAAGCTCGCGAACACCCCCGCTCCCATCTCCGCGCGCAGTCTGCCGGACCTGGCGCGAATCCAGCATTCTTTGCGAACCGAACTGGCGCTTCCCAACGAGTACAACTGGGAACGAACAGCCGCAGCGGAGCTTCGCGGAAAGTGGCTGGCGGACATCAACGCGATCACCGCCGCGCAAGCGGCGCTCGTGGAGCGCTACCGCGACCTCGACCGCCGAACAATCGCGATGGCACTGAAGCGATCCTTCGACGGGAACTGGAAGAGCGACCTCGATGCTCTGGTCGCGGAGGGCAACAAGACACCCTTCCCGCTCAACGATCCGATTCCCAATTCACCCGCTTTGAATCAGCCGCGTGGAGAAGCGGTACCTTACCGCGTTCCTCTGGAGTTCGACGAAGTCCACAAGGCCAAGCGCTACTGGGAACAGACACGCGATCAGGTGTTGCATCTGGGGGATTTGGCCGAAGCGCTGGGCATGACCGGAGGGGCGGAAGGCGTTGTGATGATTCCCGAACCGGGGCCGGGGATCGATTCCGCGAGTCTTGCAAGCGCGCGCTGGACGGCTCTCGTCCGCGCGTATCGTCGGCAGTCGGAGGGGTATCCAGAGTGGGAAGTGAGGAACTTCCCCGATCCGGGGCGCACCGAACTCGCCAGGCGTCTGCGTGCTTCGTTCGACAATGGGGTGAAGCATGTCCGCGCGTTGCTTCTGGCGAAACTCGGCCCGAACCCGTCAGCCAACGACACTCCGAGCGGCTGGGAATCTCTCGCAAACGCGCTGAGCGAGCCGACCTTCCGCGCCTGGGGCCAGTTACTGCACCTGCTCGCGCGGCTGCTTGACCCCGCGGCTCCCGATCCGATCACGGAGTTCGCACATTTCCTTCAGCAGAAGACATTTGAACTCGACCTGCGCGAGTTTGAACTGACGATCCCGCTTGACCTGAGCATTGATCGCGTCGAACCCACCGGTTCGTTCACGGTCACGGTTACGCACGGGAATGATCCGCCGCAGTTGATGAAGTTCGCGGTCGGCAAGGGCGTGACGCAAGACAGGGTGATGGTGTATCGGCTCACTTCAGAGGGGAACACGAAGTTGCTGTATCGCCCCGGTGATGATCTGCGCGCGGAATTGCCGGTGAAAGTCGGGGCGCGCGAACTGAAACTACTCTGGGAAACCGGCGGGTCAAACACGTTCCGCTTTGAACGGCTCTCACGCGATCCACAACTCACCAAGCCCGGAGGCGGAACCGAAACCGCCACGGGCGTGCGCCTACTCCCAACCGGCAGCACGAACATTCCCAAGTTCCCCGCGCTGTTCCCGCTGGCGAAGTAGAGGCGAACCCCGCCCGCAAGGGCGGTGGGTCTTGGCGAACCCGACCCGCAAGGGTCGCCGGTCCACCCTCCGCCCTTGCGGGCGGGGTTCGCTTCACACTATAACGAGCACATCCTGGCTTGTTACCCGAGAAGCACGATGCACATTCAGGACATCTTTGCGCAGCATCGCACCACATTCAGCTTCGAGTTCTTCCCGCCGAAGACGGACGAGGCGAGCGAGGAGCTGTTCCGAACGATCGCAGCTCTTCAACCACTTCAGCCGTCGTTTGTGTCGGTGACTTACGGCGCGGGAGGCTCCGACCGGGATCGCACGCACGACCTCGTGGTTCGGATCGAAAAGGATACGAACCTGACTGCTGTTTCGCACCTCACCTGCGTCTGTCACGACCTTGAAGTGATGACGGCGATCATTGACCGGTACGCGGTGAGCGGGATCATGAATATCCTTGCGCTCAGCGGTGACCCACCGCGAAGCCGACCGAACTACGACCGCTCGGGCGATGCCTTCCGCTATGCGGAACAGCTCGTGAAATTTATCCGGTCGCGGACGAACGTACCCGACCCTCGCGGGTTCGGAATCGGTGTCGCGGGCTTTCCAGAAGGACACCCCGCGTGCCCGAACCGGATGAAGGAGATGGACTACCTCAAGGCGAAGGTGGACGCGGGCGCGGACTATATCTGCACGCAACTGTTTTTCGACAACCGCGACTTCTACGACTTCCGAGACCGCTGCGAACTGGCCGGAATCAAGGTGCCGATCGTCGCGGGCATCATGCCGATGACATCGAAGAAGGGCATGATCGCGATGGCCGAGATGGCCGCCGGTACGCGTTATCCCGCGAAGCTTCTGCGCGCGGTTGGGCGATGCGCGGATGATGCGGCTGTTGCGCGTGTGGGGATCAGTTGGGCGACGGAGCAGTGCGCGGATCTTCTGCACAACAACGTCCGCGGGATTCACTTCTACACGCTCAACCGCTCCGATGCGACTCGCCAGATTTACCAGAACCTCGGAGTTGAAAGCTCCGACCCGCTCCGCGCGGGGTAGACTCCACCCGGCGACTCACGTCGCCGGTTCGCCAAACTGGTTACATCCCATGCGCCACGTCACGCTGCTTGCGTTTCTGTTCCTGCTATCGTTCCTCTCTTCCGTTTCGGCTCAACCGAAAGCCGAGACTGTTACTTCCAAAGGCGGAGTTATTGTCTGTGTCTCGCCACCGGCCGCGGATGTTGGCTTACAGACACTCAAGAAGGGCGGGAACGCGGTCGATGCGGCTGTTGCGGTCGGTTTCGCGATGGCGGTGACGTGGCCCGAAGCGGGGAACATCGGCGGAGGCGGATTCATGCTCGTTGCTCCAACGGGCAAAGACCCGACATGCTTCGAGTTCCGCGAAACGGCCCCGGCTACGGCGAAGGTCGATCTCTTCGCCGACGGGAAAGTGACGTGGTTGAATCACAAGGCTGCTGGAGTTCCTGGCACGGTGCGCGGGCTGGCTCTGGCGCACACGAAGTACGGCAAACTGGAGTGGAAAGAAGTCGTGATGCCCGCGGTGAAGCTCGCGGAGGACGGCTTCGCGCTCAGCGCGAAGCTCGCGGAGGGACTTAACAAGGTGCTGGCCGATCCGAAGACAACGAATGCCGAGTTCAAGAAGGTGTACGGCAAGCCGGGCGGCGAGAAGTGGAAAGCGGGCGACAGGCTGATACTAAAGGATCTCGGCCGCACGCTGCGGCTGATCGCCGAGAAGAGTCCGGATGCGTTCTATACAGGCGAACTCGCGGAGTTAGTGGAAAAGGAAATGAAGGCGGGCGGAGGGTTAATCACCAAAGCAGACCTCGCGGCGTACAAAGCGAACGAACGCAAACCAATTCACACTTCCTTCAGAGGGTTTGATGTGTACGGCCCTCCTCCTCCGAGTTCCGGCGGAGTAGCTCTTGCGGAGATGCTCAACATCCTGGAGAACTTCGACCTCAAGAAGCACGGCCGCTGGTCGCCCGAGACATTTCACTTGATGATTGAAGCCATGAAGCGCGCCTACGCTGACCGCGCGCGGCATCTGGGCGACCCGGACTTCACCAAGATTCCGCCTGAACTCATGACGAAGGAGTACGCGAAGAAACTCGCGGCCAGTATCGACCTGAAGAAAGCAACACCAAGCGCAGACATCTCCCCAGATATCGTCCTGACCGAAGAGAGCGAGAGCACGACTCACTTCTCGGTCATCGACAAGGACGGACTCGCGGTCAGCACGACGTACACACTCGAGAACAGTTACGGGAACCGAGTGGTCGTGCCCGGCGCGGGGTACATCCTCAATAACGAGATGACCGACTTCAATCCGCGTCCGGGTTTCACCAACACGAAGGGGCAAATCGGCACGAAGCCCAATCTTGTAGCGCCCGGTAAGCGAATGCTCAGTTCCATGACTCCGGTGATCGTGAGGAAGGACGGAAAGCCCGTGCTTATCACCGGCAGTCCCGGCGGGCGCACCATCATTAACACTCTGCTGTGTGTCGTGCTGAACGTGACGGAATTCGGCATGTCTATCGAAGAGGCCGTGAGCGCTCCGCGACTGCATCACCAGTGGTTCCCGGACGCGGCGAAGTTCGAGGGCGTGAAACAACATCCGGAACTGATCGCGAAGCTCAAGGCTCTCGGCCACACCGTCACCGAAGCGCGCCAGGGAGATGCTCATTCGATCTGGATCGACCCGAAGTCGGGAATGCGGATTGGCGCGGCCGACAAGCGATTGGATGGGAGAGCCGTCGGGGAGTGACTTCTTTCGGAGCCGCGACCGTGAGGGAGCGAAAGCAACTCTTTCCCCAAGCCCTGTTTCTTCGCCAACTCGACGACGCGAACGGCCAGCGCGATGTCCTCGACGCCCAGACCGAGCGACTTGAAGAGCGTTACATCTTGTGGTGACTCGCGACCGGGATAACGCCCCACCAACAGCGGAGCGAGATCATACACGTTGCTCCACTGAAGCACGCCGACTTTGATTGGCTCGACGAAATCGCCCGCTTCCAGCTTCGCCTGATCCTTGCTGTCTACCGAGACAACCTGCGTGCGCCGAAATACCTCCACATCGGTTTCCGTCTTGGTCAGGTAGTTCGAGCCGATGATGTTGAGGTGCTGCCCCTCACTGATCCACTCGCCGAAGAGTACCGGTTCGCGCGCGCTGGTCGCGGTGATGACAATATCCAGCCCGCGCGCGGCTTCTTCGGGCTTCTCGACCGGCACCACTTCAACTCCGGTCTCCTGAGCAAGCTGGTCGGCGAACGCCTTTCTGCGCTGCGCCTCTCGGCCGAACACGTGAGTCTTCTTGATTGCGCGCACCTTGCACATCGCGAGCAACTGAGTGCGCGCCTGCTTGCCGGTTCCAAATAACCCCACCATACTCGCATCCGCGCGAGCCAGTTTCTTCGTAGCAACACCGCTCGCGGCACCCGTTCTGAACTGACCGAGCAGATCGGCTTCGAGAATCGCGGTGATGATGCCTTGTTTGGGGTCGAAGAGCGTGACGTGAAATTGCGCGCCTGTTTTGGAAGTGGTATACGCCTTGAAGCCGATAGCGCCGAGCGACTTGGCCGCCGCGGGCAGAACGTGAAGCATCACGTGATCGGTCTGACACCTCTGCCGCGGAATGTTGGTCGCTTCTTCGAGCGCGAGCTTGCGGAACGCGACCCCGACCGCGTCAAGCGCAAGGTCCATCGTCAGCACCTGAGCCACTTCCGCTTCAGTGAGATAGAAGATGGGCATGGCTACACGCTCTTGGCGAACCCCGGCCGCAAGGCCGGTGGGTGTGGCGAACTGGCGACGAAACACCCGCCGGCCTTGCGGCCGGGGTTCGCCTAACTCCCTGTGCCGAGCCAGTCCTTGAGTTTCTTCACACCACGTTCTATTGTCTCGCGGCTGCAAGCGAACGACATCCGCACGTAGCCCTCGGCTCCGAACGCGACTCCGGGCACGAAGTTCACGTGTGCCTGTTCGAGGAGCGCCGTGCAGAAGGAAAGTGAGTCGTTGACGAGTTTGTCGCCGAATGTTTTGCCGAAGTACGAAGAGATGTCGAAGAACGCATAGAACGCGCCGTCGGGCACTGGAAGTTTCACGCCGGGAAGTTGCCTGAGCAATCCGCATGTGAGTTCTCTGCGAGCTGCAAACTCCTTGCGCATCTCCGCTACGCATTCTTGCGGCCCATTGAGTGCCGCGACCAGCGCCGCCTGACTGACGCTCGACGGGCAACTCGTCTCCTGGCTCTGGATGGCGTCCATCGCCTTGATGACCGCAGGCGGCGCAATTGTCCAGCCCATGCGCCAGCCGGTCATCGCGTAGCTCTTGCTCGCTCCGCTGATGGTGATGGTGCGATCCTTCAGCCACGGTCGCAGTGTGGCAATGCACGTTGGTTTGGCATTGCCGTAGGTAAGCTGTTCGTAAATCTCATCGCTGAGAATCGCGGCATCCGCTCCGTCCATCGCATCGACCAGAGCTTCCAGTTCCACGCGCGAATAGACAGTGCCAGTCGGGTTGCATGGCGAGTTGAGCATCAGCATCCGCGTGCGAGGTGTTACCGCTGCGCGAAGCTGCGTCGGAGTCATCTTGAATCCGCTCTCTGCGGTCGTGTTCACAAGTACCGGAGTCGCACCTGTCATGCTCACGAGATCGGAGTAGCTCACCCAGTACGGTGTCGGAATGATGACCTCGTCACCCGGCCCGACAGTCGCCGCCAGCGCGTTGTGAATCGAATGCTTCGCTCCGTTGGAGACGATGACGTTCTCCAGCGCGCAATCCAATCCGTGGAAGCTCTTGTACCACTTGCAAATGGCCGCTTTCACTTCGGGTGTGCCGCTGGTTGGCGTGTAGTGAGTCTGACCGGCCAGCGCCGCTTGCTCCGCGGCCTCGCAGATGTGTTGAGGCGTATTGAAGTCCGGTTCGCCGAGGCTGAAGTCATAGACCTTCACGCCGGCCGCCTTCAGTTGACGGGCCTTCGCCCCCGCGGCTAAAGTGGCGGACGGCTTGACGGACGAAGCGAGTTGCGAAATGCGGATCATGTTTGTGTCGAGTTTCTGTTGATACGGAATACCAAGCTTCGCGGATCATCGTACAAGATTCGCGAATTGGCGGAAGCCCA
>JAKEEV010000315.1 GCA_022616395.1 Planctomycetia bacterium
AAACCAAAAAACAGCGACTGGCTGAAACAATCCTTGCGGTTGCAATCTCCCAATTCGCCTTACACCTTCCCGCCCTTTGGGTGGTCTACCTTCCATTGCTTT
This sequence comes from Planctomycetia bacterium, assembly GCA_022616395.1. Lineage (GTDB taxonomy): Bacteria > Planctomycetota > Planctomycetia > Gemmatales > Gemmataceae > Gemmata. Next base: position 103 of record JAKEEV010000315.1, read on the forward strand.
TCGGCGGCGGTGTACTGTTCGTGGTAGAACTTTCGGAGCGCATCGGGTGTCGGAACGTGCCCCTCGCAGACGGCCTCGAAGTAGTAGCACAGCGCTCGACCGAGCGCGTACGTCGAGGCCGCGGCCACTGTCGCGCCGACCGCCGAGCCGACGAAGGGAATGAACTTCGCCGCTTGCCTCACCAACTGACGCGACACCATCCCGACTCCCACCGCGGCCCCCAACTCCTTCAGCCGCTCGAGTGTCATCGGCTGTCCGTAGATTCGTGCGAGGTGGTGAGCCATTTTGGCCTGAATGCCGGGCAGAAGCACCATATCGACGAACGGAATCGGCACCGCGCCTGCGGTTCCGGCCATCGACGTGTAGCCGAGGACGATCGGGATCGCGTGTCGCAAGTGAGCATCCTTGAGCGCGTCGGTGGCTTCCTTGAGTCGCAACAGTGTCTGTCGATACGCGGCCGGGAGGACATTCAACAGCGCTTGCTTGAGTTCTTCGCCTCCATAGTTCGGTTCGGGGAATCCATCTTCCGGTTTGGTTAAATCAATCGGCACACACACATCGAACAGCCCGGCGAACGCTCGGCGGTGCTCGTCGATGCACTCACGCAAGTGCTGAGGAACGTGTTCGGGAATCGGAGCGTTGGGATTGGTTACCAGTTCGTTGAAGGGATACGGTGTTGGGTGCGGTTGACGTGGAATCGCTTCGTGCAAGCAGGTGACTGTCAGGACGACGGGCCGCGAGCGACTTGCTTCTCGGATACGTTCCAGAGCATGCCGAACATTCCCCTGAGCGAAGTCCGTTGCCTTCACAGTCACGATCACCACGTGTGCAGACGGGTCGAACGCGGCGATGTCCTCGGTGGGGTCGTAACCGGGTTCGTCCACCCCGCGTGTGTCGAGGAACGTGAGAAGCGGAGCGTCCGGTGTGGGAAACTGATAGAGGCGCGAGGTGCGCGTGCAGGGGCGGAAGCCGGAGCCGATCACCGCGTCATCCGCGTTGGTGAGGAAGCGCACCATCGACGTTTTGCCGGATTGCGTCTTGCCCAACAGCCAGAATACCGGCGCGGGAGTTTGGTGGCGCAATTCGTTCAGTGTGGCTTCGAGGTCCGGAGGCGGGCCGCTGTCGCCGGTCACCGTGCGCTTCAGGGCATCCCACAATCGGCTCATAGTTCCTCCAACTTGACCGGACTCGCGCCGCGGGTGTTCTCGCCCGATAGTGATTCGCTCGTTCCTCTCGCGGATCGTGCGAAACCGGTCGCGGATTGCACTGAATGGCCAGATCATGGCGGATGCTCCCCCTAACCTCCCCTTTTACCATTCCGCTCGGTTGGGGTTGACCGGGAAAACCGGGCAGGCTATGGCGTGCGGTCATCTTACCCGGGGTCGCCGCGGTGGCGCCATGGATACTGGTATTGGGAGCCTGAAACTCTTCGCCGACGAGTCAACCGGCTCGTCCGAGGCTCTGGCGCTTCCACCAACACCGCTTCCACAACCCGACCCGCACGTTGCCGCGACACGCGAACTCATTCGCCCGCCCACGGTTCGAGGCAACCGCCGGGATTATGAACCATTCTCCGCGGCCTGGTTTGAGGAGTTGGAGCAAAAACGATACCAGCGACACGGACTCTGGCTTGCGCGAGCACTGGAGTTCGGTCGGCACCCCGGTGAATCGCTTCTTGTGCTCGGCTGCGGGCTGGGCACCGACGCGGTTCACTACGCTCGCACTGGCACGCACGTTACCATTGCCACCACAACGCACGAATACCCTCATCTGGTACGGAATAACTTTGCCCGACACGGACTCTCCGCTGCGTTCGCCACACTCGATAGCCCGCTGTTGCCGTTTACCGATGGCGCGTTCGATGTGGTGACGTGGAACGCCCTCTATGACGAATCGAAGCCCGACCCGGCGCGCGTGGACGAACTCTTCCGCGTCTTGAAGCCCGGCGGGAAACTGATCGGTCTGTTCCCGGCCCGCTTCGATGCCGCGTTCTGGCAAAACATCCTGCTTCCGCTTCAGAGGCTCTACTGGAAGCGGCCGCCGGACCCCGCAACGGCACCGAAGACCACCGCGCGCGAACTTCGCCGAACATTTGCGCGCTTCGCGGAACACCGCGTGTCGAAGCGCCATCTGCGCCGAGGAGAGTTGCCTCACCCGTGGCGCATTCTGCCGCTGATGTTGCTCGAACGACTCATCGGCCGCGTGCTGGTGCTCAAGGCGAAGAAACCCATCAGTGTCGCTCGCACGCAGACGCAAGAGGATGCGGGGCGATTGGCCGCGTGAGTTCAGTAAAGAGTTTTCGACAGGATAACAGGATGAAACAGGATCGAAGCCGAGAGTTCTGATCTGATCGTGTTTGATCCTGTTATCCTGTCCAATTTGTCTTCATTTGAGCGCTTCGCGCAATCGGTTGATCTGCTCGCTCATTGGGCGCGGCGATGTCGGCGTTGACTGACCGAGTTCGCCCTTCACCATCAGCCACACGAAGACCGGACCGTTGCCAGAGAGTGATTCGCTCGCGATGGCTTTCCATTCAGCGAGCGAAGCGCATTCGTAGACACGCGGGATTTTCGCTCCTCGTGCAACCGCGGCGAAGTCCGTGCGGCCGGCGTTCGCCACTGCCTGCCCGCCGGTGACTTCGTAAAGCCCGTTATCAATGAGCAAGATGTAAAGCGGAACGCTGAACTGAGCCGCGGTCACGAGACAGCCGAGGTTCATGAGTGTTCCACCGTCGCCGGTAAGTACGATCACTCCGCGACCGGGCTTCGCAAGGCACAACCCAAGACCAAGCGGCACGCCCTGACCCATGCTTGATGGGATGTAGTGGAAGTCGAGAGGCGAATCGGAGAGCTTCGGCCAGATTGCCACCGATCCCATCGTGGTGACAACGACCTGATCATTCCGGTGAGCCGCCAGCACTTCCAACACTTCGCGATGTGTCATCATGGGATCACCTCAACCGCTCCCTTGCGGTCGCGGCTCGTAACTCGATATGGTTTCGCTGACTTCAACGAGCCGCGACCGCAAGAGAGCGGTGTCAGCTCACTCCGCCCACAGGATCGCGGAAGCTGTCGCTACCTCCGTCAGCTTTCGGAACACATCCGCAAGTTGCTGCGGTGTGCTTTCCGCCGGGTCGAAGCGTGAGTGAATCAGCTCCCACGCATCGACCAGCTTCGCGGCAAAGTGCGGGCAGTTATCGCCGCTCTTTCCGTCGCGCGCTGCTCGTTCGCTTCTCACTCCGATGAGCAACCGCAGAGGAAGTTTCAGATCGTGTGCAACGTTCCGCACCGCGTCTCCGGCCTCGAAGAAACCCGTACACTGGATCGCCACCAGCGGCCGCGCGCCGCCAAGCATCAGTCCCGCAGCCAGTCCGATTGCTTCGCCCTCACGACATACGCGAACGAGAGTAAGGCGCGACTTTCGCAGTTCAGGTTCCCACGTTCCAATGTGGCTGTCGGGAATCCAGACCAGATGGGTGAATCCGGCAGCTTCAAGCGCCGATACGATGACATTTGAACCCAGCATCATCCGCCTCCGCCGGAAAGCATGCGTCGCCGATAGAGCGCATAATACGGGTAAATGAATCGCGTGGAATCGCCCCGAGGGCTGAATGGTTGAGTTCGCTGTGCGTGTGCCGGAGAACACTCCGCCGGAGCAGAGAGTGTTTCTGGCAGGGGATGGGCCAGTGCTGGGCGACTGGTTGGCCGCGGGTGTTCCGCTTGAGCCACAACCTGACGACACACACCGAGCAACGCTCACGTTGCCCGATGGCTTTCGCGGGCGGTTTCTGGTCACGCTTGGCCGTTGGCGCGCAGTGGAGACGGATGAAGCCGGTCGCGAACGCATTCCGCGCGAGTTGCAGATCGACGGCCCGCGCGTGATAGAGGTTCACGTGCGCGGATGGAACCGCAAGAGTATCGACTATCACCCCGACTACGTTTCGCACTTCCTTCCACATCCGCGAACGGTGAGCGTGTGGCTTCCTCCGGGCTACGACCTGGAACCCGAGCGTCAGTTTCCCGTTTTCTACATGCACGATGGGCAGAATCTCTTCGACGCACACACTGCCTTTGCGGGTGACCCGTGGCGCGCGGATGAAGTCGCGGAGCGTGAAGTGCGAGCGGGTCGCGTGCCGCCCGTTATCATCGTGGGCATTGCCAACACGCCCGACCGCATCAATGAGTACGGAGCGCGTCGGTGCGGTCAGAAACGCGCGACTGATCGTTCACGCGACTACGGCCGATTCATTGTCGAAGACCTCAAGCCGTTCATCGACGCTTGCTATCGCACGTTGCCAGAACCAGAGCATACCGCGGTGGGCGGTTCGTCGATGGGCGGTCTGATCTCGCTTCATTTGTGCAAGTGGTATCCGAATGTGTTCGGACTCTGTGCCGCGATGTCTCCTTCGCTGTGGTGGGACCGCGAGTATTTCCTTCGCAACGTGAAGGTGTCGTCAGAGTGGCTCGACCGTTGCCGCGTGTGGCTCGATGTGGGTGATTGCGAGAGCGGCGAGCGTTCCGACTCCGTCGCGACGGTTCGCCGAGTGCGCAGGCTGGCTCAACTCTTCGCGAAGCGCGGATTGCGAGCGGGAGAACGCTTCCGCTATCTGGAAGTGTCTGGGGCAACTCACAATGAAGCGGCATGGAGAGCGCGCTTCGATCAGGTGCTGCGGTTTTTGTTTGGTACATAGGTGCCGCTTGCCGAGCGCATCAATCGGAGCCGGAAGCGTCAGCGACGGAGTCCTGAATGCACCGTCGCTGACGCTTCCGGCTCCGATTAAACCCGCCTCGACAAGGCGGGTCTACGAAACCGTTGCGCCCAGAGAGGTGAGAAGCTCTTCGCATGCGAATGGTTTGGGGAGGAAGGCGTCTGCTCCGTGGTTGGGCACATCCGCTTCCGATCTGCCGCTTGTCAGCACGATGCGCGTCTGTGGAGCTAACCGTCTCATTTCGGGCACCACGGTGGTTCCGCGTCGATCCGGCAAGCTCAAGTCGAGCAGGACAACGTCGAACGGCAACTCGGTGGCACGCCGGACCGCGGTGGCCGCGGTGTTTGCTTCTTCCACCGCGTAGCCCGCCCGTTCCAGGATGAAGCGGGCCAGCGAGCGGATCATGGGTTCGTCATCCACAAGCAACACGCGAGGTCGTGTGGATGCGCGCGGAGGGGGAGTGACAGCGGGGGAGTGGGTGGGGGCGAACATTCGGGGCGACCTCAATTGCAAGAAACAAGAACAGAAAGAGTTCAGGGGGGAGAAAGTCCAAGCTGGCGTGCGATTCCTCGAAGCAGTTCGCGGTCGGATTCGGGTCGGGTCGGGCTGCGCGGGTGAGTGGAGTCGCACTCAATCCACCCGCGGAGTTTCAGGAACATCGCGGCCGTGTGCTTGTACGCGGGGACCGGTTCCCGGAATGCCAAAAACCCAAGATACTGTAGCACATCGTTCAACTCGAAGAATCGCGTGTCGCCCGCAAGCCAATACGAGTCTCGCCGGGCGAACAAATCGGGCGCGAACGTGCTCAAACCCAGGAGGTAATCGCTTCCATACATCACCATGTCGATGCCGAGATCATTGCCGGTGAACACTTTGAATTCCGGCCGCACGGCATCGCGCAGAACCAACCGTTGCCATTCCAATTCGCGCCGGAGCGAAGAATGCTTCGCTCCCAAGCACCGTTTCAGACGCACTAACTCACCAAATACTCCCAATTCGTAAATTTTTCCAAACGGGGCAAACATCCGACCCAGTTCAAACGCGATGAACGAGTCGCAGTCCCGGCCAAGCGCCTCATACGCGGCAACTAACTCCGCGTCCGGCAACTCCGTCAGCCCGAAACTCTGGAAGATGACGGGCGTTCCCCCGCGCGCAACGATCTCGGCCACCGCGCGCCGGTAAGCATCGAGATTGAACTTCGAGCCGGGCGAATCACTCACGAACGCGCCCGCGGTGAACGCTCGCCCGCCCAGAGCCGAACGCGTCGCGTCCAGCACGGCAAGTTTTTGCTCCGGCGCGAGCAAGTTGCCGAAACCCGTGTCCATGTTCACCGCTGGCGTCAAACCCGCGTCCGCCGTGCGAACACAGTGAGCGCGAAACCCGCTCCAGTCGATGTCGCCCGATTCTGTAAACGGAAGAAGAATCGCCGAGATGCCCGTGATCTTGCGCTTTGTGCGGATCATCTTGAACGGGTCGATTGCCGGAAGGGTACCCATGACAGAGTCTCGCAAACAGAGTGGCTCGGCGAGCCGGGCGAACAGTTTTGGTTCACAAGCGCGAGGAATTGAAATGAAGTCAAACTGAGTCGGAATCGAGCGCGGGGTCGCACCTGTTCGAGTGCGAGCATCACGCGGAGAGTGCTGTCCCGCAAGCGTCAGTGTTTGCCGTTGGTGCTTGCGGTGTCGTTGCCGTTTTTGAGCCACTTGCCGGGCAGAGCGCCTGTTCGGAACACATCCGTCAGCATCTGTCGGGCCGTCTCGTCGGGGTTGAGCGCTTCGACTGCCTGAACTGTTTCTTCCACCGCGTACTCGATCCGTTTGAGTTGTACTTCGTCGCCGTCGATGATTGCATAAGCAGCGCGAGGATCGCTGTCGCGGCTGAGTCCGACGCTGCCGGGGTTCACGATGAGTGTGCCGTTGACCCGCAGCGTGTACGGTTGGTGAGTATGACCGACGATGAGGTAATCGGGTTTGATTCCGGTCAGACGCGGTTTCCAGAACTCAACATCGGCGGGGGCGTATTCGTCCATCGGGTCGCGTGGAGTGGCGTGAACGAGGTGGAATCGCTTGCCGCCGAGAGTGAACATGCACGATGTGGGGAGATCAGCGAGATAGCGCCGTTGGTCGGGTGTGATCGAGGCCACGGAGAGCGGGCGGGTGATGGCCGTGAGGTAGCGGAATCCGCCGACGCCCTGGATCTCGACGTTCTGGGCGACTCCGTGATCGTGGTTTCCGCGCACGCAGCGAGTCGCGTTCTTGCGCACCCAGTCGATACACGGACCCGGTTCGGGGCCGTAATCAACCAGGTCGCCGATGCATACGCACACATCGAACGGCTCGCGGATCGCCTCCAGCGCGGCCCGGTTGCCGTGGATGTCCGCGACCACCAGTACGCGCATGGATAAGGCCTCCTTGCAGGCAATTCTAGAGCGCAGATGGAGGGGGATAGCAGATAAAGTAGCAGAGCGCTCGCTCTGCGCCTCGGAAAAAACACCGCTTGACACTTACTGATCTTGCGTATGGTATTCGCCAGAAAGGAAACCGCGGTTGCAACTTCTTGTGGGAATAGCGAGCGTCCCCGACGAACGCTCTGCATACTTTTCACTTCACCAAGTTCGGATCGACCGCGACGCGGGCCACGCCGGGCAACTTCGCAAGCTGCGCGGCGAACGCCCACACGTCGGCGGGCTTCACAGCCGAGCCGCTGATGAACAGCGCGCCGTCGGGCTTCACTTCCACCGTGAGCTTCGCAAAACTGATGTTCGTGGCTCGGATTGCGGCAATCGCGGCCTGGAGGTTGTCCGGCTTGGCGGTGTTGGAACCAGTCAGCGCGGCGGGCCCGGGTGTCGGAATCGGCCCGACAGGTGAAGGAGCCGCTCCCATTCCCGGAGGCGCGATCGGCGCTCCAAGTATGCCCACCGCCGGCCCAATCGGTAGACCAGGCTTCTGAGCCACCACCGTATTTGGGTTGTTTCCCACTGCCAGATCACTCGGCGGAATGGGGGGAAGAGGAGGCAAGAACCCATCAGGCGCGCTGGGCGGAATCGCGACTCCGGGGAGCGCTGCGCTTCCGGTGGGCTTTGCTCCGGGCTTCATTCGCTCCGCGACCGCACGCAGAAGCGGGTCCGGGTCAGCCTGCACAAAGCAAAGGTTCTTCACCGAGTCGATTCCCGGCACGCCGCGAACCAACTGCTCTGCGCGTTTCATCACCTCGGAGCTATTCACCGGCCCACCGATGACCGCGACTCGGTCCACCACGCTCACGATCAAGTTCACATCCTTCAAGATCGGGTCCGCATCGAAGGCGGCGAGAATCCCGCGCGCCAGTTCCACATCGGAAACGACCGGCTTGACCACGGCTGGCGGCAGTGGCGTTTCCGGGTTCGGAGGCGCGGGGCTTCCGGCCGGAGCGGTCGGAGGCATCGCGTAGAGAACTCCGGCAACGCCGAGTACGGCTACAGAGGTAACGCCGGTAAGTATGCGAAGAGATTTCAGTGCTCGAAGGTGCGTAATCATGGTGAACCTCATCGACCCCAGCGCTCCACAACAACCGTTGTGGCGAAGCGGTCGCGGGTGTGTGCTTCTATTCTTTGTCACGCTGAGTTGCGGCGGAATTGCGCGACTGCATTTTTTACAAACTCGACCTGCCGAATCGTTCCGGGCAGACTGCGTGGCGAAATGGACCCGATCGGCGAAGAGGTTCCGGCTGGGTAAGATGTGCGGGCGATTTGTGAGCGTCGAGCCGTCAGCCCGACGGTATTTGACCGTGAGCGTCGAGGCGTCAGCCCGACGGTGCGCGTCAACACGGTCGGGCTGACGCCTCGACGCTCAGGATTCGGCAGGCGGAGGAAGAAACGCCGCGTGGATTGTCGAGCCGCCCGCGGGGTCGGCGAACGCGGACTTCATGGGTAAGCGAACCGTGAACTTGCTGCCTTTCTCCAAAACGCTTTGCACGAGGATGTCCCCTCCGTGTTCGCGGACGGTCTTTCGGCTCACTGGCAAGCCGAGTCCGGTTCCGCGACTTCCTTTTGTGCTCACGAACGGTTTGAAGATTTCGTCTTGCTTCTCCTCCGCGATGCCCGGTCCGTTATCGAGCACGATCACCTTTGCCCAGTTTCCTTCCGGTTCCAGAATCGCTTGCACCGCGACCTTCGGATTCGGTCGGTCTTCCACCGCGTCAAGCGCGTTGGTTACGAGATTCAGTACGGCTCGGTGAATACCTTCTGGGTCGCACGGCACAGCGGAAACGCCAGTGCCCGCGTGGAATCCGAGTGTGATCTTCCGCTCGTTGGCTCGCCCGCGAACCACATCGAGCACATCCTCGCAGAGCTTGTTCAGGTCGGTTGGCTCGATTCCCGGCTCGCGTTCCTTCGAGTAACTGAGCATGTCCAGAATCAGTTCGTCGATGCGGTTCTGATTGCGTTCGACGAGCTTCCATCCCTTGCCGAGCATCTCCTTGTCGTCATCCTTGAGGGCGGAGCGAACCATGTCCGCTCCGAAGCGGACGCCCTGCATGATGTTCTTGATGTGGTGAGACATCGCGGCGATGGTCTGGCCGACGGCCGCGAGCCGTTCAGCGTTCACCAGAGCCTCGTGATAGCGACTTTCCTCCACCGCGATTGCCGCCTGGTGAGCGATGGCACTGGCAAGGTGAAGGTGATCGTTGGTGAACTTTCCTTCATCCAGTCCGCGTGTGACCACTTGCTTGAGAGTAGATTGCGTGTCAAGGAACAGCACGCCGACGACTTCTCGGCGACCTTGCATTGGCACGCAGATGGCCTCGCGGATGTTGTGTTTGTGCAAACTCTCCACGCCGCGGAACCGGTCGTCGCTGGAAACGTCCGAAACCAGGATGCCCTGCTTCTCCTTGATGACATGATCGACCACCGTTCGGCTCACGGCGAGTTCCTCCTGCCGGTTAATGCCTTCGCGATAGCGCACGGCCTTTGGAATGAGGTTGCCGTCCTCGTCGCGAAGCATGAAGCAGCCGTGATCGGCCTCCACCGACTTGAACACGAGGTCCATCACCGTGTTGAGGAGTTGATCGACGTCGAGAATGTGGCTGACGGCCTCTGCGGTTTCGTAAAGAGCCGCGAGGCTGGCGAGTCGAGTGCGAAGCCAGTCGGTCGCTGCCGCGGGACGAGAGAGAATCTGACTCCCTGCGTCTGCGGCCACGGTGCGAATGATCGCGGAAGGAAGAGCTTGATTTGGCTGGGAGAGCAAGCGGACGCGTTCGGTCAGTCCGTTGTCGGGGGCGGCGAGTTCGTTCCGCCCGACTGTGTACATGAGCACCGATTGACCGAGTGTGATCGTGTCTCCGCTTCGGAGCGGAGCGGACTGGATGTGTTGACCATTGAGGAGCGTTCCGTTTCCGCTTCCGAGATCAACGAGTTGATACCCACCGCCCGCGGCCGCGCGCAATTCCAGATGGCGGCGCGACACCTGCGTATCGTGTAACGAGACCGCGTTGGCCGAATGCCGACCAACCGTGACGATGGGCGAGGAGAGATCGAACTGTTTCCCCTCGTCCACTCCGCGAATGACAATCAACCGGGGCACGCGAAGCTCCTTCTCCTTTTGGGCGACGACTATTCACCGTACTCTGGAAGGAGAGCGAGAGCAATGAGTGACGGGTGAGTCAGGAGAAACGCATGTGATTTCTGTCTCCGCGCGGATCGGAACTTAACGCGCGACTATTGGCTCGGCATCCTTGGATTGAGCCGCGGCCGACAAACGGGCGAGTTTCATCCCGATGAACAACCCCACCAGTGTGCCGAGGAAACTGAAAGGAAGAAGACTCACCGACGCCGCTTGAATGTTCTGGTGGTATTTGTCTTCGCGCCTCTCCCGCATCTCCGTGGCGTACTCTTTCCTCTTGTAGGCTCGATAGCTCTCGTCCCACTTCCCCTTCTGCTCGTCCCACCCCTGTCTTCCGACCGCTGCCTCGATTCGATCCTTCTCTGTCTCCTCGTCGCGATCCTTGGCGAGTTTCCCCAGCGTCAGGATTGTGCTGGAAGTCAGCACGCCAAAGAAAGTTCCGATGGCGAAGCCGAACAAGGTGCTACGGAACACCAGCGCGCCCAGGCCGCCGGGTCGGTGGGAGTGAACCACCCCCGGACCTGTCTGGTATTCCTGTCGGTGGATTACTTCCTGCTTTTTGGAAATAACGGCTGCCGCGAGGCCGATGATGGCTCCAACCAGACCGATCACTCCCACCACGATTTCCACGATTGTTCCCCGCTGTTCAGACTCCGCGTCAGGCACGGACTCCAAGGCTATTCGCACCAACCGTTATCAGATTAGTGGGCTGTTTTCGACAAATCGCGGTCGGCGTTCCACAACCTCGAATGTTATCGCGGTGGGTCAACTCCCGCGACGCGAATCGCCTCCACTGGGCGGGCGCTTTGGTCGCCGCTGACCGGGCAGGTTCGGGTCTTCGGGGTTCTCCTGGAAGTCGCGGAGTCGCGTGAGCACGTCGTAGGCGCGCGAGAAGCGCCTCCACGGGTTCTTCTTCAGACATCGGAAGCAGAACCAATCCAGGTGAGGAGTCACCTTCGGGTTGAAGCGCGACGGCGGAGCCGGTTCCTGCGAGCGCACTTGCTCCAACATCTCCTGCGCTGTGGTTGCTTCAAAGGGCGGACGCCCGGCAAGCAGTTCGTAGAGGAGGATTCCCAAGCCGTAGACATCCGTATGCGGTCGGGCTTCCGCGTTCGCATCCTGAACCAGTTCTGGAGCCAGATACCCAACACTCGCGGGATCAGCGACATCCAAAAGCGCTCCAAGCGAAAGCCCACTGGTTGGGCGCAAGTCAATCACGCGCGGAATGCCATCAGCCGCGAGCAGAACGTTGCTCGGCTTGAGGTTTCCGTGAACAACACCTTGCCGGTGGAGATAGCAAACGACCTCCGCGAGTTGCTCCACCACGCGAAGCGCTTGCGGAATGGAGTAAGGTTGCCCTTCGGGTCGCTCCGCGAGACTGCCGTGAGGAACGAACTCCACCGCCAGATACGGCGCTCCATTCCACCAGCCCGCTCGCTGAACAAGCAGAATGCTCGGATGAGCAAGCGACACCCACAGGTCCGCTCCGCGACGCATCCGAGCTTCCCATTCTTCCTGAGTGCAAATTCCCGCGTTGAACACTTTCAAGGCCACCGGTTGCTTGAGTGGTCCCACCAGCGCGCGGTAAACAACGCTTCGTGCTCCGCGGCCGATTTCTTCAAGAAGCTGGTAGCCATCGCGCGCCGCGAAGCGGGCCAGTTGCTCCTGAGCGCTCAACGGCACCGCGACCACGGGCTGACCATCGAGGAACTTACTCAGATCGTCCGCTAACTCCGCTGCGCTTGCGTATCGCCGGGTTGGTTCCTTCTCCAGGCACTTGAGGCAGACTGTTTCCAGATCACGCGGCACATCCGCTTGCAGTCTGGTCAGCGGAACCGGTTCGTCGCGCAGAACTTGCTCAACCGTCTGGCTCCAGGTGTCTCCCCGGAATGGCGGGCGACCGGTGAGCAGTTCATAAAGGATCGCTCCGAGCGCATACACATCCACCGCCGGGCCGATTTCGCGCACGCGACCGGCTGCTTGTTCGGGAGCCATGTAACTCGCCGTGCCGACAACTGCTCCGTCTCGCGTGAGGGTCGTGCTCTCGCTATCGAGACGCTTGGCGAGGCCGAAATCGGTCACTTTGGGCACGAGCGCGGAACTCGGAGCGCGGAGCGCGGAACTGAAATCCGCAGAATCAGGCGGCGAACTGCTTTCTCGCTCCGAGTTCCGCGCTCCGAGTTCCGCGCTCAAAAGAATGTTCGCTGGCTTTAAATCGCGGTGAACGATCTTCTGCGTGTGGGCGTGGTGAATGGCCAGCGCGACAGAACGAACGAGTTCGGCGGAGTGTCGAGCGGGTAGAGCGCGGCCCGCGAGGAGTTTGTCGAGGCTTCCGCCTTCGACGAGTTCCATCGCGAAGTACGGTTGCCCCTGGTGTTCGCCCACTTCAAAAATTTGCACGATGTTGGGGTGATGCATGCGCGCTGCGGATTCCGCTTCGACCTGGAAACGGGCGCGTTCCTGCGGGCTGGCCAGAGCGCTATCGCGAATGAGTTTGAGTGCAACGAGCCGCTTCAAGTGAACTTGAAGTGCCTTGTAAACGACGCCCATTCCCCCGCGGCCCAACTCCTCGATGATCTCGTAGCCGGGAATCTGCGGGAGAGTTGTTGGGGTTGTCCCTGAGTTCGCGGACCAGTCGGGCGTGGTCGAACGCTCGGTCATCGCCTGCCCTCCTTCCGCCGAGAGCTGACATCAGATGTGGTCAGCTCGACCGGCGAGATCCATCCCTGGAGCAATTCAACGAGCTAGGTGACACGCTTACAGTATCGAAAAAGGGAAATCTGGCAATGTGAGAAGTGTTCCAAGTTACTCAGTTCCGGCGATTGGCGAGCCGGGCATCCTGGTAGAGCGGTTTGCGACAGGAGGCGATGAGCCGCCGGACTTCCGACAATTCCTCCTCCGAGAGCCGAGACTCCCACAACCTCCAACACCCCTCAACGATTTGCGGAGAGAGCCACTGCACGAATTGATTCCACAGCGAACGGTGGCTGTCGAAGAGATGTTCGTAGAACGCGACTCCGGCCGCGTTCCACATGTCGTGGGCCTTCTGCTCAAAGCACCACTCCGCGAAGCTGTAGATTCGCCGAAGCGTTTCGGTGTCGGCTTCTTCGTGGGCTGTCCGAACCATTGGCAAGAGTTCAAAGAACACACTGTAGATGCTGAAATCCGGCCGCTGCAATTCTCGCCGCAAGCCGGGGAATAATGCGACAACTTTCCGTCGCCAGTTCGCCACTTTCTGCTCCGCTATCCCCGGATTGTGATTCCAGATCGGCTCAACTCGATGAATGAGTTCGTCTGGAACTCGCGAATCAGGTTTGGGATCAGTGGCACCACCAACTGTTCCAGTTCGCGGTTTGTGATGTTCCCAGTTGACACCAGCAACAACTTCGCTGGCTCTCCGGAAAGTACGTGTGAGTTAACAAAGTCCGCGTCTTTGGTGACCACAACCCGTTGTTCGCGATCCGCGACTTCGATCAACTGTTTGTCGGTCGTGCGGTTGCCGTCCGGCAGGTCCAATGTGTGAATGGCGTCACAACTCGCGGCGGTCAGCCATCCGACCATGCGCCGGGGCAATTGGGCATCGATCAGGAAGTTCACGGAGTCACCGAGTGCAGGCGCTTGGAGCGAGCAAGCCGAGCTGCGAATGCCAGAACCGCCCGGAGGTCGTCGCGCTCAAGGTCTGCGTAGTCGGCGAGGATTTCGTCGAATGTCATTCCAGAACTGAGCAAGTCCAACAGGAATTCGGCGGGATACCGCAGCCCGCGCACGCACGGTTGACCGTGGCAAATATTCGGGTCGGTTGTAATTCGTGAGAGAAGTGGATCCATACTTACACTGTATCAGAAACGCCTCACCAGCGAAACAGACCGTGGGTAGTGTCTGAGTTTGGCTTTTTGTAGCCGGCCTCTGTGAGGCCGGTCCGGGGTCGCAGACCCCGGCTACAGAAAACTCAGACACTACCAGACCGTGCGGCGCAGGCGCAATAACCCAACGCGAGATTCTCGTTGCGCGATTGCGAGATTGGTCTCGGGCTGGTTAGTTCGGTGAGTCGACTTCAATCAGGCGAAGGACTTCCACCATGTTCTCGGCAAGCTCCTTGATGAGCCGAAGAGTTTCGCGAATGCGGCGAATGACTCGCTTGGCCGCGGGGTTCACTTTCTGTTCAAGTTCCTCGAACTGAGCGTCCAACTCCTTCGCATCAGCGATGATGGCCTCGTATCGTCTGCGCAAGTCGGCCGCGTCTTCAGGATCGACCACACCGGTGCGCAGTCCGTCCATAACCCGTCTCATCGAATCAAAGTGAGCCGACTGGAGGTCTCTGCGAAGCGTCTGCGCCGCTGTCCGAAGTTTCTCCTGCTGGTCACCGATTGCCTTCAGATTGCGGAAGGCTTCCAGACCCGCCGCGAACGCCTCGCTGAGGATGACCATGATGAACACGATCAGGGCCATTGCCACGAGCAACTCAATGAGAGTGAACCCACGTCGGGCAGAGCGAACGAAACTCCGCGAAAGCATGACAAAGCCTCTTGATGTGGAAGTGAACGGCCACGAGCATCGCGAAAGACGACACCGTATTCTGTGAATGCCGCGAGAGGAGAAAAGCGCAACACAATTCGCCCAACTCGCGGGCACAGCCCTCTTTCCGTATGCTGTCTCGCATCACGCGGAGAATTCGTGCATGTCACGCAAGCCGTCTGTACTCATTACCGGCGCATCGGGTGAAATCGGGCACGCGCTCATTTCGCGTTTGGCGAAAGCCAATGGCGACCGGCCGATTGTTACGCTTGACCTTAACCCACTGCCTCCGGAATCGGTCGCGCTCGTGAGGCAAGCGGTCACCGGCTCGATTCTCGACTCCGCGCTGCTCGATGGCATCCTCGCGCAGTACGAAGTTGATCGCGTGTATCACCTCGCGGCTCTGCTTTCGACGCGCAGCGAGTTCAGTCCAGCTCTGGCTCACAAAGTGAATGTCGAAGGCACGCTGAACATGCTCGAATTCGCGCAGAAGCAGGGCGAGAGCCACGGTCGGCCGGTCAGCTTCTTCTATCCATCAAGCGTCGCGGCGTTCGGATTACCAAGTCTTGCGGTGAAGACCAAATCGGGGAAGGTGAAGGAGGATGAGTTCAACGTGCCGACGACGATGTACGGCGCAAACAAGCTCTACTGCGAACATCTCGGCCGGTACTATTCGCGTCATTACAAGCAACTCGCGGCGGAGACACAAAGCGGCAAGGTGGACTTCCGCTGCATCCGCTTTCCGGGACTCATCTCCGCGGAGACGGTCCCCAGTGGAGGAACGAGCGACTACGCGCCCGAAATGATCCACGCGGCGGCCGAAGGCAAGCCGTATGCGTGCTTCGTGAGACCAGACACGCGAATTCCGTTCATGGCGATGCCCGACGCGGTGGACGCGATTTTCCGACTCATGGACGCCCCGCGAACAAAGCTCACGCGAACCATTTACAACATCGGCGCGTTCGCTCCGAGTGCCGCGGAGATCGTCGCCGTTGTGCGTTCGGCGTTCCCCAAAGCCGAGATCACGACGAAGGTAGACGAGAAACGGCAAGGCATCGTAGACTCCTGGCCTGCTGATGTGGATGACTCCGCGGCTCGAAGTGACTGGGGCCACCAGCCCGCATACGACTTCGCTTCGGCCTTCGGCGAATATCTGATACCCTCAATCAAGAAGCGCTATGCCGGAGGGTGACGAAGAACGCTTTGGCCAGCGGCGTTAACTGGCTGAGACCACCATTTCGCTCGCCAGGAACCGGTTGCCCGCGCTGAGGGCGCGTACGATAATCTCGTATCCTGGAATTGTTCTCGCGAGCGCCCACGATGCAAGTCAAACTGACCGTGACGGCCGGCCCACACACCGGCCGGGAGTTTGTCTTTGATCGACACGACACATTCCTTGTCGGCCGGTCGAAAGATGCCCACTTCCAGCTTTCTTACGACGACCCGTACTTCTCCCGCCGACACTTCCTCATGGAAGTGAACCCGCCGCGTGTGCGCGTCGTCGATCTGAATAGCCGCAACGGTATTGTGGTGAATGGTCAGAAGGTTCGGACGGCGGAACTCAACGACAGCGACGAACTGCAAGCCGGGAACACCGTCTTCCGTGTCGGAGTGGTTCAACCGACCGACCCAGACGACCAGCCAACGCTCGGCCCACCGACGGCGAAGGCGACTCCGCGCACCCTCCCCGAAACGACTGACCACGTATCTTGCTCACCAATCCCCGGTTACAAGCTCGCGGCGGAGATCGGCCGCGGGTCGATGGGCGTGGTCTACCGGGCCAGCCGCGATTCGGACAGAGAGCCGGTCGCGGTCAAGGTGATTGCGCCAGCGGCGGGCGTTCTCCAGCGCGACATCGACTTGTTTTTGCGCGAAGCACGGATCATGGCGGAACTCGATCACCGGCACATTGTGCGGTATCTCGATAGCGGAGAGAGCGACGGGTTTTTGTATCTGGTGATGGAGTTGGTGGACGGACCGGATCTGAGGCAACGAGTGAAGGACCGCGGGCCGCTCGACATTCGCGCGGGTGTGAGGCTCACAATCAACATCCTGGACGGACTGACTCATGCTCACGCGAAGGGCTTTGTTCACCGCGACGTGAAACCGAGCAACGTCCTGCTTGATGGACCAAAGAAGCGGCGGATGGCGAAGTTGGCCGACTTCGGTCTGGCTCGTGCTTACGACACCTGCAACCTGAGCGGCTTGACGATGCAGGGCGAAGTTGGAGGCACACCGGCGTTCATGGCTCCGGAGCAAGTGACCCACTACCGCGACGTGAAACCCGCCGCCGATCAGTATTCGGCCGCGGCCACGCTCTACTATCTGTTGACCGGCCAGTTCGTGAGAGATTTTGTCTCAGACACCAACGCTCAGTTGGTGCAGATCATCATCGACTCGGCAGCTCCGATCCGCGCGCACCGGCCAGAAATCTCCGACAACCTGGCCGAAGTGATTCACAAGGCTCTTGCCCGCGAACCGGAAGACCGCTACCCCGACGTGCCCGCCTTCCGCAACGCCCTGCGTCAATTCGCGTGAGGTGAACCTGGAAGCAACCGGGTATGTCCCGTCAGAAGGCATTGCGCTCATTGACTGAGAAGAGTAGAATGCTGCAGGCGGAACAGTTCTGAGCATTGGCTTGTGGCTCAAGGCATCTTGACATTTTGGTTTCCTGCTAAGTTAGGTTCGCCATCCAATACTGTTGCTTTGCGCAGGAACGCTGGAACCAGGTGTGCCTGCGTGCTAAAGTAGCGGAACCGTCGAAGAGCAAGCTTGTTGACCGAGCAGGGAAGTCAGGCTAAAAGGGACGCTCAACCCAAGGGAGGCAGAATGTTCGGTGACGAATCGGCAACCACACTGGAGTTGCCCGTAATCGGCAAGGAAGACACGGATACGAGCGTGAACCACGACCAGGAGTTCACCGATAACTTCCTCGAACCACTGATCTTCCAGTGGAGTGAAGACGACTACGCAGCTTCACAAGCCGTACGGCTGTTCTGCGACGAACTGTATAGCGCCAGAACGCCATCGCCGATATCGAACAGCGAATGGCACCTTATGAGGCTGAGTTGAAAAAGCGCGAGCAGAACGCGTCGAACGATCCGCCCACGTCTACATAACTCACTTCCCCAAATGCAAGAGCAGCTCCCGTTGGCGCAAAGCCTGAAGTCGCTTCAAGCCGCCGCAGCGGTCGAGATACTCCGCGAAGTCATTCACCCCGAAGATGTGGTCGTCCAGAAATTGCGCGAACGCGGACTGATCTTTTTCGACTTCCAGCCACAACTTCATGTGGTCCTCGTCCGAGAAATACTCGCCCGGCATGTTCCCCGGATAGCTCCCAAACGGCACCTCGCACACCGCGTCCACGCACAGAAACGGAATCTGCGTGCGGTGCGGATTCAGACGCATCTGGTCGTGAGGAACGAGCCGCTCGCAGGTGATAATCACGCGCTTCGATGCCCGCGCCAGGTCAATATCGGCCACGGACGTTCCAATGAACCGGCAGTTACCGTAACGGTCGGCTTCGTGAACGTGGATCGCTGCCACATCGGGATACAGGGCCGGGATCGCGGCGAGTTTCTCGCCCGTAAACGGACAGGTGATGATCTTCGCGGGGCAGTTGGCGAGCGTATCGGTGCCCAGGAGCGAACGAGCTGGCACAAACGGCACTCCCATCGCCGCCGCGGTGTAACGCAGTGCCAGCGTGTAGTTCGACCACTCGACACACTGCACCGTGCCCGACTCCAACACGCGCCGCGAGTGAGGCGATAATCCGCGCGCTTCCAATCCCACGATGTACGCCGCGTCCACTTTCGCGATTGTTTGTCCGCGGCCGGTTAAGTTGCCCGCACAGAGAATCTGGAAGTCGTGTGTCGCGGTGTGACCGGAGAAGCCGAGGTGTTGCTTCCTCTGTCTGAGTATCTCATGACACACCGCGGCCGGAATGCGGTTGGTGCCGAATCCACCGGTCGCGAGGTAGTCGCCATCGCGAATGAACCGAGACACCGCTTCCGCGACCGACATGACCTTGTCCACCAATCCGCGAGGCTTGGCGGCAAACGCAGTGCGGGCGTCTTCGGAAGAAGGAGAGGTGAAGAGTGGGGCAGTCATGTAGAGTGAGGAATGAGGAGTGAGGAATAAGGAGTAAGAAGGGACATGGGCTGTTATATGCCTTCTCTCCTCATTCCTTATTCCTCACTCCTCACTGCTTCTACTGGCCGGCGAATTCTTTGATGAGTTTTCGGAAGCGAGGGTCTTTACGGATGGAATCGAGGTCGTGGTCTTCGGCCATAAATTGAAAGTCGCGGTAACCCAGCTCCACTGCTTTGCGAAGCGCGGTGATGGCCTTGTCGCGCTGTTTGAGCAATGCGTAACGGCAGGCGAGGTTGTAGTGAGCAGTGGGGTCAGTCGGTCGAACCGCGACCAGCTTTTCATCAACGACCAGCCCATCGGCAAGCCGGCCTTTTGTGGTCAAGTTACACGCCTGCACGCGGAGAACTTCCGTGAAGTCCGGCACCTTCTCCAGAACTCGTCCGAAGAAATCGAGTTCAAAATCAAGTTGTGTTCGCTCGGCGAGCAAACACAGGATGGACCCTGGTGGGAATGGGTTGGCGTTGCCGGCATTGGCACGCTTGGGGTGCGGCATGGGTCGTCCCCCCTGCGAGGTGTGGGTGGCGGAATGAGAGGCATCTCCACAACCCTTTGCCCGATTATACCTCCCAGTTTCGGGTGTGCAAACTCAGCTACAAGGGGTGAAGACTGGCAGAGGTCGGGTTGTAACGGCTTCGTAGGTGCCGCTTGCCGAGCGGCACTCTTCTTCGCCCGCCTCGGCAAGGCGGGCCTACTTCACAACCAAGCGATAGCCGAAGTTGGGTCCTCCGAGGTCGTGAGCATCGATGAGCGCGATGAAGTAAGTGCCATCTTTGGGAAGTGCGACGGTCAACACCGGGTCGGAGGAGCCGGTTACGTCGTCGGACGAGTCGATCACCTTGCGGTCGGAATCGTAGAGCGTGAGGAAGCCATCGACCGGCGAGCCGAACCGTGACGCCTGAACTTCGATCTTCACCTTGTCGCCCTTCTTCCCTTCAAACTTGAATACGTCCACATCGCGCTCGCTCTTGATGGTTCCCTCGACCGCGCAGGGAAGGGGAATTGCCTGTGCTGTGTCGAAGCCGCCGTTGTCTTCCTTCTCCGCGACGGTCGGCAGTTCGTCGCGAACAAGTAGCGTGTAGGCGTTCGATTCACCACTGGCGCTGACCGCGGTCAACTTCACCGCGCCTGGTTTCGTGTCTTTTGGGAGTTCCAGTTCGATTTCGACTTCGGAATCGCCCACGCGATCAGCAGGGTAGTTGCCTGGCACACCCACTGCCTTCGCGCCGAGGAACTTCAGCTTCGCGTCTTCCGAACCGCTCACCTTGACTTCCTTCACCATCGCGAGACTCTTTCCGCGAAGCGCAAGTTTCTGCTTCTTGCCAGGCTCCGCGACGAGTGGCACCGCGTAGAGAAGTTTTGGGG
The DNA here is from genome assembly GCA_022616395.1 of Planctomycetia bacterium. Classification (GTDB taxonomy): domain Bacteria; phylum Planctomycetota; class Planctomycetia; order Gemmatales; family Gemmataceae; genus Gemmata. The sequence goes on from JAKEEV010000315.1 coordinate 20,437, forward strand.
GCGGTTCCTTCTTCGGTTCGGGCTTCTTGTCCTGCGCTGGAAGTGACGAGATGAACACGAGTGGAAAGATCAGAAGACAGAGGAGGCGAGACATGAGGCACCAAGAAACCAGAACAGAAGAATTGGACAGGATAACAGGATGAAACCGGACCAAATCAGAGTTCTGAACTGATCTGGTTCATCCTGTTATCCTGTCCAAAATGTCTTCCCAACAACTCACGCGAACAGTTCCTTCACCGTTTCGCCCTGGTCGAGGATTTCGATGGGCCGACCATCGGGCGCGATCAGGTGCTTGCGTGGGTCGATGCCGAGCGCATCGAGGATGGTGTAGGCGACATCCGCGGGCGATACCGGGCGTTGAGTGGGGAACGCACCGTGTTTGTCCGTTTTGCCCAGTACCAGTCCCGGCTTGACTCCGGCACCAGCGAACAGAAGCGACCCGGCCTGACCCCAGTGATCGCGACCCGCGTCCTTGTTGATTTTCGGCGTGCGGCCGAATTCACCCATTACGACCAGAAGAGTATTCTCGAACGTTCCGCGTGTGTGCATGTCTTCCACAAGCGCTGAAACCGCGCAGTCGAACTCCGGCAACTTCTTGTCGAGGCTTTTAAAGATCTTGGCGTGGTGATCCCAGCCGCCGTAGTTCACCGTGACGAAGCGCACGCCACTTTCAACGAGTCTGCGAGCCAAGAGCATCGACTGACCGGCGGTGTTTCGGCCGTAGCGGTCGCGCAGTTTGCCCGGTTCGCGGTTGATGGCGAACGCGGTGCGCGTTTCGGATGAAAGAACCATCTCGCGTGCGCGCGTGTGGAACTCATCGTAAGTGGCAATCTGATCGTTCCCCTCCACGCGTTTGGCCAGTCCATCGACGGTCTTCAAGAGCGTGTCTCGACGCATGGCTTTCTTTGCGCCGATGTCGCTGGTGAGGTCTTGCACCTTGTAGTTCGGCTGGTTCGGATCGTCCGCCTTGAATGACTCGTATCGCCCGCCGAGGAAGGCGCTTTTTCCAAGTTCCCAGGTGAATGAGGGGTTTCGTGGAACAGCGACGTAGGGCGGAAGCGTTCCAGTGAAGCCGCTTTCATGCGCAACGACCGCTCCGATGGCCGGGTAATCGCCGAAGGGCGTTCCGAATCGCCCGGAGAGTACCCAGTTGGTGGCCGTTTCGTGGTGATCGTTGTTGTGTGCTCCAGAGCGAACCAGCGCGAGCTTGTTCATCACGCGCGCCATCAGTGGAAGTTGCTCACTGATGCGCAAGCCGGATACGACTGTATCGATTTGGCCGTATTTGCCCTTGATGTCGTCGGGTGCATCGGGCTTGGGATCGAAACTCTCGTGGTGCGAGATTCCGCCACCCAGGAAGACCAGCACCACCGACTTCGCTCGCGCGCCCTTCGCGCCTTTCTTAGGGCCAGCTGCGGCTTCCGCTTGTAACAGCGCGGGGAGCGACAGACCGGCCAGCGCGCCAACCCGAAGGAAGTCACGACGAGATGTGCCGGTACAGTCCGAGTGCGAACGGCGAGTCAGGAGCACATCGAGCATGGGAGGCAGCTCCGGGTGTTGGCGATTGGTGAGTGGTGAGGGGAGAACACCACTCGATTCGGCAGGTTGCGGGGAGGAAATCGCGCGGTGGGAAAAACTTCTTTGCTCCCGTAGTTTACCTTGCCATCGCCTTCGCGGAAACAGGTATCTCCGGCACAGTCGGCGAAAAGCAATGCCGGATGAGGGGCAACTCTACCACGCGGGGCCGGCGGGTTCGGCTGCTCCTTCTTGATACTGGTCCGAGCCGAAGCCGAGCATGGGGTAGAACACAAACCCCAAAAGCGCAAGGCCCAGGCCGAATGCTTCGCTTTTGCCGAAGCGCCTGGCGACCTCGACGTTCACCAGAATCGCCGCGATGATCTGCACCACCGGCACCAACACCAGCACAAACCACAACACGCTGAGCCGGGCCACGCCGACGACTAACACATAGATGTTGTAAACCGGAACGAACGCCGCCCACCCCGGTTGTCCGGCCTTGGGGAAGACCCGCAGCCAGCCGAGTACGACGCCGGGAACGGTGATCCCCGCCCACACCATCAGGTACCAGATGAGATCGTCGCCCAGATTCACGCGGTTAACCCCTCGCCGATTGCCGAAGAAAGCCGATTCGATGCTACACGCGACACACGCGACTGGCAACGCACTGAAGGCGAGTTTCGGGAGAGAGGAGCCGAGGTAACCAAGCACGAAGGGGTTGTGGTATCTTGGGGTTATCTCCTCCAGCGGAGGGTGTCGACGTGGACGAACTTACCGAAAAACTGCTTCGTAGCCTTCGCTACCATCCGGTCCAACTCCAGGGTCGGTTGCTTGCAATTCACGACTCAGGACAATTCAAACTAGCCCTCGAAGACGGGACCGAAACCCCTGGGATGCTCTCGGAGTCCTTACCAGTCAACTACCTCGCTGGTTTTCTCGGTCAGCCTGTAGTTGTGTTCGGTATCGGAGCCTCTCTGCCGTCCGCTCAGTTGCTCGTCGTATTCGCTGAAGGTTGCCTCCCACTTGTTACGACACCTCCCAAAGTGAGTCGGCTCCCAGGACAGTCACCCCAAGAACGAGCCTTGATGGCAGAACGGCTGAAGAAGGCGATCGGCGCGTGGCCGGGAGATGAGACCGACGAACAGGTGGATGAGGTTCTCAGCGGACGGAAGTAAGAGATGTCCCGCCCGAATGGTTACCTCCTGGACACCAACATTCTCATCGCCCTCGCTCGCAACAGCGACCTCGGCAAGTACATCGACCGCACCTATCAACTCACCTCTGGCCAGTACGCTTTCTATCTCCCAGTCGTTGTTCTCGGCGAGGCTCAGGCATTCGCCGCCAAACGAAGTTGGGGATCTGCGAAACAAACTGCCCTCACCAATCTCCTCTCATACCGAATAGCATTGAATCGTTATCATACCAGGTTGGGTTGATGGGTTGTTGTGTTGGGTCAGAGGCGGGCGGATCAGCGAGTGTGTCTGAGGGTCGTTCCCCTCCCCCCCCCCGCCACCCCCCGGTTTTCTTCCCCCTCGCTTTCGCCTGTGTTTTGTGGGGTTAGGTGCATTTTGGAGAGGGGCCAGGTGGCCTTTATCGCGAGCAAACGCTGGAATTCATGGGGTTTAGAAAGGCCACCCCCTGGCCCCGATGCCTCACACTTGCCTGGCGCTTGTCTGGCGCTGGGTCGGGTGGTTGCCGGCGCGCAGGGTGGTCGGTCTGGGGTGCCGGTTCCCTCTCCTCCAGTATGCGCCATTACTGTACAAAAGTCAAGTACGAATTCGGATTTGCGGAACCCGCCGCAGACCGAAACGAATCAATGCGATTGCGTATCACTCTTCGTTGCCATCGACATCAATGACGTCGATGTTCTCGCTTCTTATGCCACCATCGACGCGGCGTCTTCGCTCGCCGGCACCGACATGGGCAAGAACGACTTGTGGATCGCGGCGATTGCCCAGGTGTACGATCTGACTCTTTTGACCACCGACAAGGGCTTCGACCACCTGCACGCGGCCGGCATTATCGACCAGACGTGGGTGGATCCCGCCAGCAAGTGACATTCGGGTGTTGCTCCGGCTCTGTTGAAGGTCACCACCCCTGATTCCGTACTGCGGGATGAGCGGTTAGAATTTGGTTGAGGAGAAAGCCATGCACATTGTGAAGTTATCCGCGACAGCCGACGCTGACGGCATTCTGCATCTGAGCATCCCCGTGGGGACACCCGGAGAGTTCGAGGTTGCCGTTGTCATCGCACCGAAACTCGCAGCAACCGAACCGACCAAACCCAAGACACCCGAAGAACTCGGCTG
>JAKEEV010000316.1 GCA_022616395.1 Planctomycetia bacterium
CTCTCCGAATTCGGCTTTGTTGTTGGGGCAAACAAGAAACGCTTCTTCTTTGGCCTCTCAACCAAGGGGGCTAACGGCAAGGGAAGCATGACGTATCTGGAGAGCAAGACCGAGTATCAGCGCGGAAAGTGGTATCACGTCGCTGTAACTTACGACGGAAAAGAAATGCGGGTTTACGTGAATGGACAGTTAGATTCGACAAGTAACGACCGGTCTGGGCAGATTCTGTACGCGAAATCGGCCTCCTTCGTGATTGGCCGCTACAAGGACGATGACGAGGACTTCCCTCTCTCCGGAGCGCTCAAGGAAGTGATGCTCTGCCAGCACGCGGTTACCGCCGAGCAAGTCTCCGCGTACTTCGAGCCGGACAAGGCGCTCATCGAAGTTCCATCGGTGATTCCCGACGGTCCGCGATTCGTGGTCGAGCCGTACCTTCAGTATGTCACGCGCACCGGTGTCACGGTGATGTGGGAGACGGAAGAAGCCTGCTCCGCGGTTGTCGAATACGGCACAACCTATCCACCGAAGGGACAGGCGAAGGCGGAGAAGCCCAACGTGATGGGTGAAGTTGTACTGACGAACCTGGAACCGAACACGAAGTATTTCTATCGCGTGGTGTGTACGGATGAGAAGGGGCGCAAGACAGAAAGCAAACCGCTGACGTTCATGACCGCGCCGGGGACCAACGACGCATTCAGCTTCACCGTGATCGGAGACACTCAGCGCAACCCCGCGATCACCGCGAAGGTCGCGAAGCTGATGTGGGAACGACGGCCGAACTTCGTGATTCACGTCGGTGATGTGGTGGATAAAGGTTCGGCCAAGTGGCAGTGGACGGGTGACTTGTTCAAGCCGTGTAACGAACTGTTTGGCCGCGTGGCCGTGTTCCCGTGCATCGGTAACCACGAGAATAACGACCCGCAATACTACAAATACTTCTCGCTGCCAGAGAAGGAGTATTACTACAAGTTCACCTATGGCAATGCCGAGTTCTTTGTGCTCGACACAAACACCCGGCGCGACCTGACCCCAAAGGGTGAGCAATACAAGTGGTTGGAGAAGCAACTCGCTGCTTCCACCGCGAAGTGGAAGATCTGTTATCACCATCACCCGGCGTATTCTTCCGACTCGGACGACTACGGGAACACCTGGAAGGGACCGACAGCCGCGGGCGATGTTCGCGTGCGCAACTTCGTGACTCTGTACGAGAAGTACAACGTGGATGTGATATTTAACGGGCACATCCACCTGTATGAGCGCACCTGGCCGATTCGAGAAGGGAAGGTCGATCAGAAAACAGGAATCACTCACATCACGAGTGGAGGAGGAGGAGGGCGACTCGAAGACTTCAGCCCCACACCGGCGTTCTTCAAGCACCAAGGGCTTGTGGACTACCACTTCTGTTACGTCACCATCCACCACGGCACATTCAACCTCAAGGCATTCGACCACAACGGCAACTTGTTCGATCACTTCTCGCTGAAGAAGGAGTAAGGGGCCAAGTAGGTGCCGCCCGGCAGGCGGGCTGTTTTTCAGAGCCGCGACCGTCAGGGAGCGTGCCTTGTCTGGACCGCGGCCATCTTGGCCTTCAAGCGGGCCAGAGGCCCGCGGTCCATCAGAAAGCAGCGCTCCCTGACGGTCGCGGCTCTGGTTACATCCCTCCTCGGCGGGCCTACAAAAAACTCGCTCCCGCACTGTAGCGCACTATGTCATACTGTGCTACACGCCCCAACTTGCTGGAGATCGCCCAATGGCTGACGCCAATCACGCACCCAAGTACATCGAAGTCGCTTCGGCACTGGAATTGCAAATTCGTGATGGCAAGTGGGACGGCGGGAAGATGCCGAGCGTTCGCGGCATTGCCAACCTTCACAGTGTCAGCGTGGTGACCGCGTCGCGGGCGCTTCAGGTTTTGCGCGACAAGGGATTAATCCAAACGATCGAGCGCTCCGGATGCTATCGAGTTCCACCGCCGAGTGCGGATCGCTGGGCGCTTGTGCTGCGTCTGACTCCTGGTCAGTGGCAGAAGGCAACGCTGAGTCTGTCGCAGATCGGCTTCGAGGCTCTGGCTCGACGTGAGCCGATGCATCTGGAGATGGACGCAATCTCGCCGACGCTGGGAATGACGGACGCGGAGATTCGCGGAAGCGTTCGCATTGCAAAGGAGGCCGGGGTTCGCGGGGTGTTCTTCCTGCCGTCGCGCTATAGCGACGAGGAGATGAAACTGGACGAGCGGCTTCTGTCCGCGTGCAAGGTCGAAGCGCTGCCGGTGGTGCTCTTCGAGCGGAACCTGCGCGGGAATAACCGCGAACTGCAATACGACCTGGTCGCGATGGACGATGTGGATGGCGCGGCTCGTTGCACCCGGCATCTTCTGGCTCAAGGTCGGCAACGAGTGGCGATTGTCGTGGCCTCACCGACCAGCAGCCACAACGACAAGGTCGCGGGTTATCTCCATACCTTGCACGCGGCGAGTCTGGAAACGAACCGCCAAGCGGAACTCAAGCCCGTGGTGCTCTACCAGAGCCACGATCTCCCCACGCGAGACGCTTACGCCAAGCTCGCCGATCAGGTTCGCAAGCTGAGGCTCGATGGCGTCGTGTGTTATCAGGATTACACCGCGATGGGGTTGATTATCGAGTTGCTCGCTCGCGGCACGAAGGTTCCAGATGATGTGGCCGTGGTCGGGTCTGATGATCTGCCCATCGAGAATCTCTTCACGATTGGCATCACGACCTACGCGTACCCGTCCGAAGGGATGGCCGAGCAGGCAGTTCGCTTGATGCAGGAACGACTGAAGGATCCGCACCGAAAGCCGATCAAGGTGGTCGTGCCGGGGCGATTAATCATTCGAGAGAGTTCGGCCGGCGCCTCCGCCCACCGCCCACCCGAATAACCGTTCAACGACTTTCGTGAGACGGCCTTTCCAGGCTGTCTCTCTTCGTAGGACAGGCATCTTGCCTGTCTGTCTTTTGCAAGTGACAGGCTGGACACCTGTCCTACAAGAGAAATTGGGACGGAGCGTGCGTTGTGTCAACCGACACGCAAAGGGCTGATGTGGCGGTGGTCGGCGGCGGGATCGTGGGGTTGGCGTTCGCCTGGGAATCCGCGCGCCGTGGAATGTCGGTCGTGTTGTTTGATCGCACGGCGCGGCCACAGGGCGCTTCGATCCGCAATTTCGGCATGGTGTGGCCGATCGGTCAGCCGCCCGGCGAACCGTATGCCCGCGCACTGCGCAGTCGAGAGCGCTGGCTGGAACTGAAGGCGAAAGCCGGCGTGTGGGTTTCCGAATGCGGATCGCTCCACGCCGCTTACGCCACCGACGAGGACGCGGTGCTGCGAGAATTCGTCACGGCAGCTCTTCCGCTAGGCGTCTCGTGTGACTATCTCTCCGCAACAGAAACGCTTCGCCGATTCCCCGCGGTGAATCCCACAGGTTTGGTAGGCGCGCTATACAGCCCCAGAGAACTGGCTCTCAATCCCCCAGAAGCCATCGCCCGCATTCAGCAGTACCTCGCGGAAACGCACAACGTTCAACTACGGCTGGGAGTCGCGGTCACCGGCATCGAAATGCCGAAAGTGCGCGCTGCCAGCGGAGAGACGTGGAGTGCCAAGCGCGTATTCGTCTGCTCTGGAATCGACTTCGAGACGCTCTTCCCGGAAGTGCTGGCCTCAAGCGGC
>JAKEEV010000317.1 GCA_022616395.1 Planctomycetia bacterium
ATCGGAGCCGGAAGCGTCGCGACGGGTCTTAATCACGAATGCACCGTCGCTGACGCTTCCGGCTCCGATGTTCTACGGAATTCCGCGCACGATCAGCGGTCCGACGCGGCGCGTGATGCTGACCGGAAGCCGTTGCCAGAATCGGATGGCGCGCTGATAGCGCGGATGATCGGGCCGCATGTCGCCCGCGGTTCCGTGGAGGACGCAGTATTGCCAGTGCGCCGCGTGCGGAGTTGCTCCCCACTGTTTCTTGAACTTGTATGTACCGCTGTCGGGTGTTGATCGACCGAAATCGAACACCCGTTGCTTGCGTTCCACCGCCCGGCGCAGCAGGTGATGATACATCAGCATGTTCACGTTGCTCGGATTGTAATCCTTCAGCGAAGAGGCGGTCGGCACCTCGGTCACTCCCCAGCCGTGCAAGAGCAGAGCTGCGGCCACTGGCTTTGCTCCGTCACGAACAAGGCAAATCTCTGCTTCAGTCGGGAACGCGCTCAGGATCGCGGAGAAGAGTTCCGTGCCGTACACGGGCGAACCGAGATCGCGCATGTTCTCGCAAAGTACGTCGTGGAAGCCGTCCAGACACTCCTCCGCGCCCCAACTGACACTGAACCCCGCCTTCTCGCCCTTGCGAACCTGGTTTCGCACCTTCGACTTGAATCCCTTCCACAGTTGCTCTTCCGTCCTGGGTAACGGCAAGCGCAAGTGAACCTTGCTCGCAAGCGTCGCTGTGAGTGATGGATGTGCAATCGGTGTTTCGTGTCGCAGTTCCAGATAGCGGACATTCAACTCGTCCGCGAGCGTCGTTGCGCGCGAGATCAGTTCGGTCTGCACGTCGGCGGCCTCCGCGATCACGCCGTTGGTGTTCAAATAAGGAAGGCTGACGAGGAACCGACCAAAGAGCATCGAACTGACGAACGCCAGCGGCAGAAACCCAACCGTCCGACCGTGGGCAACCGCCTCGATTGCGTAGACCTCGTGCCCCAACCCGCTTTGAAGCACGTTCAACCAACTTGGATGCTTGCTCAGCGCAACCGCAGGCGCGGAAGCACGCACAAACGCCGTCAGGTCCGCAATACGTTCCGCCAGCGCTGACCGCGGATGGACAACCGTGGCGAACGTGGGTGGAGTCGCGGGCGACAACAGGCGAATCATACGCAGTCCCGAACAGTATTTAGCCGCACGATGAACGCAGATGATTAAGACAGAAGAGTATTAACCACAGAGACACAGAGAGCAGAGAAGAGAAACCAAACACAGAGGAAAGACAAAAATCAATTCTTCTGATTTCTCTCTGCCTTTTGTCTTGTCTCTGTGCCCTCTGTGTCTCTGTGGTTTATCCTGTTTTCTCTTCTTCATCCCACCAACAAGTCGTCGTAGAGGCGTTTCAGTCGCTGGATGCGGGTCGCGAAACTGTAGCGTGTCTCCACGGTTCGACGGCCGGCGACGCGAAACAGTTCCCGCAGGTTTTCGTTTGTCAGCACGCTCACGAGCGCGCGGGTGAGTCCGTCCACATCGTCCGCGTTCACCAAAAGTCCGTTGTGGCCGTCCTGAATCAGTCGCGGAACGCCATTGACGCGAGTCGAGACGACCGGCACTTCCAGCGCCATTGCTTCCAGAAGGACATTGGGCAAGCCTTCACGGAGACTGCTCAGCGCGAAGACATCCATTGCCTCGAAATACACTCGCACGTCTTCTTGCCAGCCGGGTAGCCAAACACGGTCGTTCAAGTATAGCTCACGAGCCAGGCGTTCGAGATTCGCCCGCTCGGAACCTTCCCCCACGATTACCAGCCGCACGTCCAGCCCGCGAGTCACGAGGGTATGAACACTACGCAAGAGAACATCGAAGCCTTTCTCGCCCGAAAGTCGCCCCACTGCGCCAATCACAAAGCCATTGGTGGGAAGCCCCAGCGATTCCTTCGCTTGAGGCGTGGATTGCCGCCGCGTGTATTCTGCAAGGTCGATGCCGTTTTCCAGAAGCACACAGCTTTTCGCCGGCACACCGATTGCCAGGCACGATTCCAGAAGATCATCCGAAACGCAAATCACGCGCTCATATTTCGGAAGGCAAAATTGGTCGATGCGATAGTAAATCGGCGTTCGGCGCGTCTGCTGAACCCAGCCGTGAACGGTTGTCACCAGTCGCATCGGCCAGAATCGCTTGAGCAACAGGCCAAGCGCGTTCGTCTTGTAGTCGTGACCGTGCCAGATAGCAACCTTCTCGCGCTTGCATACCGCAAGCGCTTCGGTGACCACGCGCCAGTCCCAGGCTCCTCGATCGGGAATCGAGATCAGCGGAGCGTTCCACTTCGCGGCCTTCGCCGTGAGTACATCAAAGCCAGGATCGCCCGGCGGGTGCATGTACGCGCAGAGCATCCGGTAACCGAGCGGTTCCAGAAATCGCGGTGTGTTCAGAATCGTTTTCTCAGGCCCGCCTCCAGTCCCGGTCACGACGCGAGCATCCAGCACCACCGGAACAGCCGGAGATGTTTGAGGAGTTCCGGCGGTCAGTTCGAGGGTTGAAATAGCTTGTCCAAAAGCGGTTGCAAACAACGGTCCCAGTTGTGATGTTGTTCGACGAACTGGCGGGCGGCAATCCCCAATCGCGTGCGCTTCACTGGATCGGCGAGTAATCCGCAGACAGAATCCACCCATTCCGACACGGTCGAAGCCGCGAGCAAGTGAACGCCCGGCTCTGTTTGAAGCGCTCTGAGAGCCTCGGGAGTTGCGACGACGGGCTTGGCCATCGCCATCGCTTCGAGCACCTTGTTCTGAACTCCGCGAGCCAATCGCAGCGGGACCACGACGACTGACGCGGACGCCAAATACGGCCTCACGTCCGGCACTTGACCCACCGCTTTCACACCCGGAAGCGCTGACAGTTCCTTCACCGCACGAGTTGGGTTTCGGCCGATGATATGGAACTCCGCAATCGGAAACTTTTCGCGAATCGCCGGCCAGATGTCGCGCGCGAACCACATCGCGGCGTCCACGTTTGGCAAGTAGTCCAGCGCGCCGATGAAGATTGTAGACATCACGCTCCGCGTGATGGGCCTTTCATCGCTCGCTGCGCTCGCGACCTCACGCTCCGCGTGAGGACTACAATCGGCGTCATCTCTCGGAGCGAAGTATTCCAGATCGACGCCGTTGGTCGCGACTGTCGCAGTTCCGGTGTGCGTGAACGAGTCGTAAATGTCCGCTTCCGCCCGGCTGACAACGCACACCGCGCGAGTCCACGGAGGAAGTGATCGCTCGATCTTCCTCACACGCTTGGCTTCAAGCCGATAGAGCCACTTTTTCGGCACACTGCTAATTGAGGCGAAGTCAAGCCACTTCTGACTGTCCACATCAATCAGATCGACGATAACCGGCTTACCGGCGAGTCCCGGCTCGAGCAGATACGGCACCAGCGCCGACGACGAAGCGACAGCGGCATCGAACTGGTAAGACACCAGCCATTCGCGCACCACGCGAGCGAGTTTCTCCGATGCGAACAGCCCCTCGGAGAGGCTCTTCCCCTTCAGAAAACTCCAGCCAGCATTAAGCCATCGCGAGCGCCCGATGGGGATTGCAGCGACTCGCTCGCACAGATCAGAGATGACCGCCCTCGCATCTTCGGTGACTGGTTCATCCGCGAGACAACCGAGCCACACACGAGCACGGCGAGCGAGAAGCCGCAGCAGGTGATAGGTGCGAATGCGGTCGCCTTTATCCGGCGGATACGGCACGCGATGCGTGAGGTAAAGCACACGCGGGGATTCAAATGACGAATGCACCACCAATGCCCCACCAATTGGGGGAATGACCAATGACGAATGCACCACCAACGACCAAGGAATGACGAAATCCAAATGAACTCGTGCGGAATCAACCGCGACCGCAAGGTCGCGGCTCGTTTGGACACTTGAAATCTCAGCGAACTCACGAGCCGCGACCGCAAGGGAGCGGGTGAAAGTTCACTCTGCGTAACACCTATCCTAAAGAGAATTGTTTTCCTCCGGTTGGCGAAACCGA
>JAKEEV010000318.1 GCA_022616395.1 Planctomycetia bacterium
CCAGTCACGATCACGATGCCGGAGAAGATCGAGTGGTCAACTGATCCGTCGGCATATTCCTATTCAGCACGCTGCTCCTCGTCGGGTGAGTTCATCCAACACCTTCGCGTCGCCCTTCGATCAGAGCCAACGAAGAGTACCCTTGCGAGTCTGCTCGCGATGATCAACGAAACCAAGTTGAAGTAGGGTGGCTTGCTCACTGACTCACACTCCCAGATACTGCCGCAGGACGCGGTGGAGCTTTTCGCAGCGTTCCTGCCAGTTGTAGCGATCCTTTGGTGGGTAGTCCTTGAGCGGGCGGAAGTCGGCCCGGACCGTCAGCGTTGTCTGCGAGGGATGTCGCTTCTCAAGGTGCAGTTCCACTTCAATCGGTTCCTGTCCGCGAGCTACCGATGGCCGGCGCATCAGCGAGAACCAACTGAGCACTCCGCTCGTGCCGCTCGACTCCTTGTAGCCCGGAGGCACGCCCAGACGCAAGCGAATCACACCCGGCTCGCTCGCCATCACCTGCCCGCGATAATCCTCCACGAACCCGCGCAGCTTGACCGCGGCCATCCGCTCTGGCAAGTGCGCTTCAAACTGGTGAGTGATGTGAAATGGATTCTCCGGCAGGTCCGGAGCCGGGCGAGCTTGAGGCGTGTTGGAAATCGGGCCGGCCATCGGCTCCCAGCCCGCGGGCATCGTGGATTCCCAGCAATCCTCGCCGATGGCCATGCTGTACGACTCGGCCAACTCCAGAGCCGTTTGATGCCGCTCGTTGGCGTACTTCGACAGCGCGAACTGTACGACTGCCTCGACAGGAGCCGGGATGCCGTGACACCCAATCTTGCTGAAGCGCGGCGGGTTCTCGTAGAGGTGTCCCGACAGTAACCGGTCTTGAGTTTCGTAATGGAAGGGTAACCGTCCGGTGAGCATCTCGTAGAGAATCACGCCGACAGAATACAGGTCGCTGCGACAATCCACCGGATCGCCTCGAATCATCTCCGGGCTGACATACGCCGGTGTGCCCATCGCTTGAATCGGTCCGCGTCCGGTGAGTTCGGCAAGTTGAAGATGCGGCTTGGCGGCGAACCCCGCAAACCCGAAGTCCATCACCTTGAGTGACTCTTCGGGCGTGTGCGCGTGGAGTACCATCAGATTCGCGGGTTTCAGATCGCGATGAATGATCCCCGCGTGGTGAGCCGCATGAAGCGCGTGACAGAAACACCCGAGCAGTCGCCCAACGCGCTGAGGAGAGAGTTTCTTTTGCCGGCTGAGCAGATACTCCAGAGTCACGCCCGGCACGTACTCCATCACCAGGCACGGGCCGAGCGGGTCGTCAAGAGAAGCTTCGAGCAGTCGCACCGCGTAAGGATGCTCGAAGTTCTTCATGGAACGAACTTCGGCCTCGAACAGCGTGCGGAACTTCGCGTGCCCCACCACATGATCGTGAATCCGTTTCACTACCACGCGATAATTCGGGTAGCGCAACGGCTCGGCCAGGAACACCTCGGCGTTGCTCCCACTTCCGAGTGACCGTAACACGCGGTACTTCTCCAGCGCGACCTTCCCCACCATCCGTAAACCCTCGCCGGCGCATGCGTTTTCGGCACGTAATGGTAGGATGCATTCGCTTGTCGGGCAACTGGATGAGACCCGCTTTCGTAGCGCCCCGCGCGGTCATACATCGGCCGGTTCCCAACGGTATTCCACAGCCGATTCCCACTCGCCACCGACTTCCAGGACGCGCCAGCCGCTATCGATTCCACGTTCAGAGAAGTTCGCCGCGTCTGCGGAACAGGAGTACGGTTCGATGGCGACCGCGTGCCGGTGTTGAGGCGTGAACAGAACCAGTTCGCGGAAGGAACTGTCCGCCAGCACGCGAAGCCGCCCACTCGCGGAGGGGTGGAACAGGTTCGCAAGTTCATGCAGCCCGCTGTTGCGAGTCTCTTCTCCGAAGACGCCAGTGAAGACATGATCGAGAGCAGTCGCGCCCACAGCGCGCGGTTGACGGAAGTCGAGTTCGCCGGGTAGTTCCTTCCGCCAACCTGTCGGGAGGTTGTTCTCGGCTTCCCAGATTTCGTTCACCTTCGCCTGAAGCACGCAAGCGCTGATATCCGGTTCGTTCATCCCCGGTAACCGGAAGTAACCGTGATAACCAAGTCCGAACGGCAACGGACCGGAACCGACGTTCTCAAGGCGGGCATCAACACGTAGCTTGTCGGAGTAGAGTCGGTAGGTGATGCTCAGTTTGAAGTCCGAGGGCCACAGCGGAAGCGCGCTGGGTAAGTCCTTCGCGAGGTTGAACTCGCCCGTGACGAACGCGAACGAGTCATCTCCGTTCCAGTCCGTGACGCGCCAGGAGTTTCTCGGCGTGAAGCCGTGGATCGCGTGCTGCTTGGTCGAGTCGGTGAACGGCAACTGATACGTCTTTCCCTGGAAGTTGAACCGCCCGTCGCGAATCCGACCGGGGAAGGGAAAGAGAATCGGGTGTCCGCTGCGCGTCGGCACCGGGTTGGTTTCCCAGTCGGGCATGTGGAAGAGAATGTCTGCCCAACGTCCGTCCGCTTGCCGCACTTGCCACTTGAGGCAGTTGAAGCCGTGTTGCGGCCAGACTTCCGCGCGCACCGTGCCCGCGGTATCGGTAAGCTCGTACACATCGCCTGTGCGGTCGCCCGCCTTTCCCTGCGTGATGCGGACTTCAAATGCCATGACATGAACTCCAGAGGGTGCCGATCATTGGAGGCGATTGTAACCCAATCACGAGATCAGACCGCTAATTGAAGAAGACAGTTTTCGACAGGATAACAGGATGGACCAGATTATTCTGAAATCCTGTATTCATCCTGTTATCCTGTCCAAACTCTTCTTCTCCTGCGCCATTCACGGAACATCACCATGCCGACCTTCAACGCTCCGACACTCACGACCTTCGCGCAAAGTCTCTTTGAAGCAGCCGGAGTGCCTGCCGCGGATGCGAGCATCGTTGCACGAAGTCTCGTCGATGCGAATCTCTGCGGTCACGACTCGCACGGAGTCATGCGCATTCCGCAATACATCGACTTCCTTCGCAAGGGCACATACAAGGCTGGTGTGCCTCTGACCGTGATTCACGAAACGCCCGCGGTGCTCGCGGTTGACGCGAACTGGGGGTTGGGGCAAGTGCAAGCGTACCGATTGCTCGACCGACTTCTGCCGAAGGCAAAGTCGCTGGGAATCGCGGCCGGAACTCTGCGCAATTGCGGGCACACAGGGCGACTCGGTGAATACGCGGAGTTCGCAGCGCGAGAGAAGATGGCTCTGTTCGCAACGGTGAATTCGCACGGCGCAGGCCGGCGCGTGGCTCCACCGGGAGGCACCGAAGGCCGCCTGAGCACAAACCCCATCTGTCTGGGCGCGCCAACTTCGGGCGCACCAGTTGTGATGGACTTCGGCACAAGCGCCGCGGCGGAAGGGAAAGTTCGCGCTCAGTTTCAAAAGAAAGAACCCACCCCCGAAGGCTGGCTCATCGACCACACGGGCAAGCCCACAACTGATCCCGGTGTGCTGTACGCCGAACCGCGCGGGAACATCGTGCCCTTCGGAGGAGCACAAGCCTACAAGGGCTTCGGCTTGGGACTTCTGCTCGATCTTCTCTGTGGCGGTCTCTCCGGAGGACCGTGTAGCAGTCCCGCGTTCCCGATCGCCGGTCAGGGGAACGCGGGCGTGTTCGTGCTGTTCAACCCGGCTCTCTTTGGTGGGGTCGATCACTTCCTGAAGGAGTCCGACGGGCTGACTTCGTATGTGCGCTCGTGCCCAACATGCGCGGGCGTGCCCGCGATCACACTCCCCGGCGACCCGGAGCGCCAAGCGAAGGAAAAGCGGTTGGTGGACGGCATTCCTGTTCCCGATGGCACATGGGACTTGATTGCAAAGTCCGCACGCGAACTGAATCTGACACTCCCGGCGTGAGTGGGCGCTTCTAATTCGCGTTCGCCCGGCCAAGCAGTTCCTCCCAGAACTTCTGGGCCGCGGTGTGGTGCTTCATCACTTCGCGGCGCTGATCGGCGTCGGCGAGTTTCACGCGAAGCGCACGCTCCTTCACCCAGTCCAGGAAGAACTTGGCGGAAGACTTGCTCACTCGGCGTTTCGTATCCCCCACTTCCACATAGTAAGGAGCAGTCGAAGCGAACCGGAACGTCTTCGCATTGTCCGCGATCACGCGAACCAGGAACCAACCGCTTGACTTGAAGCTGAGCGTGCCGAGCGAACCTGTTTTGGCGAAATCATCGATGCTCACGCGGCTTTCCACCTCGCCGTCCTTGATGACTTCCAGGAAGCGGACCTTCTCGCGTGTGGTCAGTTCGGCCTTGATCTCGACCTTGAGTTCTTTTCCTTCCGCCGAAGTGAAGACATGGCCGGGGAATTCTCCATTGGCCTTCACTCGCAGCATCGGGCCATTCGTCACGAACGACCGACCAGCGCGCAGACCCTCCCACCACTTCTCCCAGGTCAGTTCCTTGCCGAGGTGAACATAGACGCGGTTGTAGCCGACCGGGTTGGGCAACACTCCCGATGCGCTTCCCGCGGATGGCGGAATGCGCAGCCCGCAATTGAGTAAGCGATAGTAAATCTCCTGAGACCAGTAGCCGTTGCCCAGCGGGGCCGGGAATCGCTCGACCACACGCGGCTTGCCCCACGCCTCGCTTTCGTACATGCGGTCGCGACACATATGGTTGTTTGCCAGGCCGATTGAATCGACTTGCCCGGCCGCGACCCACACCGGCACATCCCACCAGAAGGGTTTCTCCGCGTCGATCCACACGCCCTTGTGCTTGCGGGCTTCCTCCGCAAACTTCAGCGGAGAAGGATACTCGCGTGTCGCCTCGTTGATCGCCAGAGGCTTGTTCAGGTGGAAGTAGAGCAGAGCGCCTCCCTCGCGTTCATCCTCGCCGGCCATCAGGTGATAGAAGCGGTTGCCGTCGAAGCCCACGAGCGGCCTCACGGGAAGTTTTCCCTTCGCCCAGAGGTTCCGCTTGTTCCACCAGGTGATGACCGGCGCGATGTGGAGGTCTTCCGCTTGCATGAGTCGCTCGATGTCCTCGACCGGTCGGTGAACGTGAAGTTCACCGGACCACCAGCCTTCCTTCGGCATGTCGATGAGTCGCTTCAACACGACCGCGAGCTTCTTCGTTCCTCCGGCTTCGAGCGTGAATGTATCGGAGTGCAGTTCATACTCCGGTCCGCGTTCAATCTCGACGGTGTACTTCCCCGGAGCAAGATTCAGCCCGACTTTTCCAGCGCACACGAAGTGATCGTTCCAGTACGGCAGTTTCGAAGCGCGCTGAGACTTGCCCGCGGCGTCCTTCAGATGAACACGACACGGGATCGTTTTCCCGGTCGCCTTGTCCACGACCGTGAACTCCACGCGGCGCGTTTCGGCCTTCTCTTGTGCGAAACCCAGCGCGCACATCACGCCCAAGAACAGAACCCCGAACGTCCTCATGGTGAGCTTCATGGCATTCCCCCCGCAGCTTCGCGTCCGCAGAACAGTCTCTGTTCGTGAGTGGTTGCAGTCAATAACCATCCTGGCGGCACGCGATCTGCACGCTATTCGATGCCGGGATAAGCCTCGGCTTCATTGGCCAAGTCGGGAAGGAGTGTGTGCGATGAAGAACGTCGTGATTCGACAGTGCCCCGTCTGAGCGGCAACCCGAGAGCACGCCGCCCGTGTGGCGGACGAGTTAAGGAAGGAGCCTGATCTCAGGGTGGAGTTGATCGACGGAGCGCGGGGCGAGTTCACTGTCTCCGTTGACGGCCAGACAGTAGCTCAAAAGGGAGACATGTTTCCGTCCGTCGATGAGCTGCGGAATGCCGTGAAGAACGCGGGCACGACAGCCAGGACAGGCGTGTGACCGACCGACAACTCCCCTGGGCATCGGTTCGCGGTCGCCCGAATCGATGCCGCATCAGTCCGGCGATTGGTCGTTAAACCACGCTACCGGATCGAGCTGGTAGTAGGCCGCGAGCAGTTGATACATCTCCGCGTTGAAGTCTTTCAGGTCGAGCGGGCGGCAGTAGAACGCTTCGGTGGCGTCCGCGAAGAATTCCGTCTCGCTTTCGGCCGCGTGAGGAGTAAAGAGCGTGTTGGTGTCGTTCTGTTTGATCGCCCGGCGATGATCCTCGAACGCCACGGTCATGACGTACCGCCAGCGACTTTCGAGTGAGCGGTCACCGAGGCGCGGAACGCCTCCCGCGATGCCGTCCAGGAAATCGAGTTGGTGAGCGAACTCGTGGATGACCACGTTGTAACCCATGTCCGGGTCGCGTCCTTCGGCCAGTACTTCATCCCACGCCAGTAACACCGGTCCGCGATACACGGCTTGACCGGCCAGCGACGTATCCGAAAGGAAATCGTCTTCCCAGTCGTCCGCGGCAACGGGCGTGCGGAACTCGGTGGGGAAGACGATGATTTCGCCAACTTGGCGGAAGTACCCGCGATCCGATCCAAGCAAGAGAAGCGCGGCTTGAGCCGCGATGGTGATCTTCATCTCCTCAGAGACGAACACTCCGCTGCGGCCAAGCCACTGCTTCTCGGCAATCAGGACGCGCGCGATGTCCTGGAGTCGGTTTTGTTCGGACGGTGAAAGGGCTGAGTAGTGCTTGACGTTGCGTTCAAGGAACGGAATCCACCGAACCGGGAACGGTTCGGCGAGCAGCTTTCGCCTTCGACGAGCGCGCAGCCAGGAGAACAACATACCGCTATTGTACCGCACGCGGAGTTGCTACGGCCCGCGTTCACTTCTGCTTGACGCGTCGCGGATTGGAGAGGAAATAGAATCGGCCGTCTTCCGCTCCTCCGAGGAAATCCGGCACACCGTCTCCATCGAAGTCTGTCACGCTGGGACTGACATCATGCCCCTCGATGTTCTGCTTCGCCAGCGTGCCCGCGTTCTTGAACACCCAGTTGCCATTTTTCTCACTGACTTGCTGAAGAAGATCCGCGTTCGCGGAGTTCAAGAGAAAGTCGAACTTGCCGTCTCCGTTCCAGTCCACGACGCACAACTTCCGACGCCCGCTGCGCCCCGCGACTCCCGCGTTGAGTCGCAGCGGTTTGACAGCCTCGTTGACGAACGCTCGCCGAGGAGGAAGCAGCACAAGTTTCCCTTCGCGTTTGACGCGTTCAAAGAATGCGAGATACCCTTCGGTGTCGAGCATCGCGAGATCGGCCAGCCCGTCTCGGTTGAAGTCAAACACCACCGGCGTTGTTCGCCATTGAGTGAGCAGTGCCCTTCCCTTTGGCTTGCGCCAGCCCCAGGCGAGTTCCGGCTGCGGTTTCTCCTTCGTCCACTCCACTTCGATGGGCTTCGGAGCCGCGAGTTTCAGCTCGGAGCGCTTGCCGATGTTCTTGAGCCACACCACTTCGCCCAGAATGCTATTGAGTACGATGTCCGGCAATCCGTCCGCGTCCCAGTCCGAGACGCTGAAGGTTGTGTAACCCCATTTCGCTTCCGCTGGTCCTTGAATACTGCCGTTGTTCCCGGCCATGATGCGGAAGGCTCTGCCGTCCACTTCGAGCCGCTTCGGAGCGGCCCACTTCGGTTCAGCGACACGCGGACCGCTCAAGTTCTCGAAGAACTCGATGTAACCGGCGGTGTTTCCGCTGACGATGTCGGTATCACCGTCTCCGTCCCAGTCCACGCAGACCGGAGTTGCAAGCGCGCCACACTTCAGCGTGTCGGCTTGTTGTTTGAAGTACACAGGCTGAGCGAACATCGGAGTTCGATCCTTCGCGAGCTTCCCCGTGTTCTCCACGAACGCAACTCGCCCGGCTTCATCTCCCACGATCAAGTCCAGGTCGCCGTCCTTGTCCCAGTCGAAAGCTACTGGAACGATCATCTGCAAGTCCATCGTCAGTGGATTACCTTTCGCATCACCGAGGCGCTTCCCCTGGGCATACTTCGGGTTGTTGCGCGTGCCGGTGTTCTCGAAGTAGGTGAAGCCATCCAGGAACTCGCCACAGAGCAAATCGAGATCGCCGTCCTTATCGAAGTCCTCAAAGTTCGGAGAAGGACAGCCGAACGTGTCGACCGGCTTTCCTCCGGCTTCCACGCGGAACGGATCGGCGAACGTGCCGTCTCCTTGCCCGCGGAAGACGAACACGAATCCATGAAGCGGACCGTTCTTCCACTCCCCGCGCTCATCGAACGCATCATCCCAGCCGTAGTAACTCCAGTCTTCGATGCCCACGGCCAGATCGAGCTTCGCGTCTCCATCGAAGTCCACATACCGCCACTGATTGTGGCGCACCTTCGGCCCCTTGGGTTGCTTCCCTTCGGGAACGTAGAAGTTCTTCGCGACCGGCAGAGCATCTTTCTCCGCGAGTCCCTTGCTTGTGAAGTCCGGATACTCCGTTCCGGGCGAAAGCACTCGAAGCTTGCCATCGACATAGCTCGGCATCACGTAATGAACCGTGCTGCTGAGTTTGCGAGCGGGCTTGAACACCGGCAGCTTGTTCTTCTTCGTGTCGCCTGTCGCGTTCTCGAAGACCCACACGCCGTTGGACGGCTTGTCGGGACACGACACGATGAGATCGAAGTCACCGTCACCGTCCGCGTCACACGGGACCGGCCACGCCCATAACCCGACTCCCAGATCGACGACAAGCTCGGGATGGTTGTACTTGAGTTGCTTCAACTCCTGCGCGCACACTGCGCACGGAACGAGAAGCATCGCGAGGAAACCGAGAAGCGTTCTCATGGGCAGTTCCTGGCGTGAACCCCTCAAACACAGAACGAAAGCGGCTAGTTCGGCAAGTTGGCTTTGTCGAGCCGCGCGAGGAAGGAGGGCTTCTTCTGGTGCGTGTTGCGAAGTTCTTGTACTCGTGAGGCGAACGCGGTTCCGGTTCCTGAGCGTTCCGCAAGATCGCGCAGATCCCTCAGTAACTCGATGGCTGCATCGTATTGCTTGGGGAGTTTCGTCCTGATGGCTGCTTCAACCTGGTCCCACAGATCGTCTTCACGACCAACAAGCAACTCCAGGTGCCGCGCGCGGGCTTCTTCGCGCTCGCGAGCCTTCCGCGCCGCTTCCTTCGCCTTCTTCTGGGCCTCGATCCGGCGATTCTCTTCGGCAACGCCGTCGCGTGCGGCAAGCAACTCCTTCACTGTGCGCTGACCGGCGGTCGCGGACTCTGCACCGCCCTTCTTGCGTGATTCGGAACGAAATCGCCCCAGCAACTCCGCGGACACCGCGCCTCCCTCTCCTTCCAGAAGCTGAACCAGAGCTGAGTTCTTCTCCTTCTCCGGCAACTTCGCGACCCATGCAGCCAGTTCCGCGGTCGAAGGGCCAGTTGGTACGCTCTTACCCGAAGCGCTCGCGGCCACTTCCAGCAAGTCGGGATCAACGTAAAGGAACTCCGCGAATTCCGCCAGCGACGCCGAGATCTTGCCAAGACCGGGCGGTACCGGAGGCTCGACTTCATCTTCGCTCACCTCTCCCGATTCGACCGCCGCCAGCCAGCCGATGTACAGTGCGCGCAGATCGCCCGCCATCAAATCCGAGCGAAGCGAAATGAACGACTCCATCCATTCTCCGCTCCCTTCCTGCCACTCGTCCCAGTTGTCTTCAATGTGAGTGCTGAAATCCAGAATCACATGCTCCTTCGTCTTCCACGCGCCCACCGTCTCCTCGGTCGTGTAGGGTTCCACAGCCGCCAGCGGAAGCAACTTCGCGGGCACGCGCAGCATGAACTGATGCGTGCCCCAGTTGGCGTAATACAGGTGAGCGTCGAAATACTGCTCCATCAACTTCGCCGGGTCACCCTTGAAATCTCCCCAGTGGTATTCGTTCGTCAAGCTCGTCGGGGTGATCTCCGCGCGTGAAGTGATTTTCCGCAGCGCCTCCGTCGCCTTGCGATCAAGCGGCTTGTCGATCGCGCGGAACTCGTAATACTGGTACTCGCTCATGGTGTGTTCCTCTGCTTTCTGTAGGACAGGCTCCCAGCCTGTCATGAGTTGAGACAGGCAAGATGCCTGTCCTACAGAGACAGCGGTTTGCCGAGGTTCTCACGTTTGCCGAGGATGAACTTGAGGTGGTCGTCGATGTGGTTGACGTAACCGGTCACCACTCGTGCGAGTGTCACCGTTCCGCTGCGGTTGTGTTGGCCTGTGCGCGTGAATGCTTCATCGGGTAACAGCCGCAGCACGCGTGCCCACTGCCTGCGCCCCACTTCCATGAGTACCAGAGCGTCTTCCAACTCCTGATCGTGCGTGAAGAGCCGATCCACATACGCGGTCTCGTCCGCGTACAGCAGCGGCGGGTTGTCCTCGGTCAGAATGCGCTTCATGCGGTCGATGCTGATGGCGTCGCTATCGGCCAGATGAATCACGACTTCGAGAATGGACCATTTCCCCGGTCCGGGGCGAGCGGTGAGTTCCTCGCGGGTCAGCCCGGCCACCGCCTTGCGGAGCTTTGCCGGTCCGGCCGCGTATGCTTCGATGATGGATCGGTCCATGGATGTTCTCCGGGAAGTGGGTGGAGTGTGGTCCGCTCGCGGAGCGAGCGGTGTATTCAGAACCGCTCGCGGAGCGAGCGGACCACACTCAACACTGTCCGGTGACCGTTTTACGGAGCGGAACGAGGACGAGTTGAAGATTGAGTTGGATCGGTGTGGTGTGAGCTTCATTCAAACAGAAGCGGGGGAACTGGTTCGTGTTCCAGTTCCCCCGCTGTTGTGGTGCCCCGGCCAGGATCGCGTGGGGGTTGCTAACGGAAGAAGCTCTTGTAGGACGGGCTTTCTCGCCCGTCTGACGGCCTGGAAAGGCCGTCCTACTTGAGTTCTCCGCTGGCTGTTCGCCCGCTGTCAGGCTGGCTTGGGGTCGGTCAGGAGACCGCAGCTCGGAGTCCGAGCGGTGTATTCCGGCGCAAGTTGTAGGCTGGTTTCAATCAATCGAATCGCGTGACCGCCCAGATCTCAAGGGTCGTGGAGGAGCGCGTCGGGAGGAGAGCCGGAATAACTTCCTGATCGCGTTCGCTCGCTCCGAGTTGCCTTGACAATCGGGCGCTCAGCCGCCTGGCGGCGGTTCTCGAATGTGGTGAAGGAGGACATCAGCGCCGAGCATCTGGGTGGTCCTCACCGTCGGCTGGACGTGTGCTAACCGGTGGGGCCGACGGCCAACCGGTTTGCCACCCACACCGTACCGCGCCGGCCCCACGATGCAACAAAAATCTGGCGAGAGTCAAGTTCTGGTGCCGGCCCGTTTTCATGAGTTCCACACCACCCGAGAAACTCGCAAAAACCCGCCGCAACGGATAACCCGCAATCGTTACCGGAGCGGTATTTGGAGTGGCCCGAGTCGCGGACATTCCCTTCTGGGGGTGGTCGGATCACTCTGTCGCGGGCCTACTTTCGATGGCCTCTGGCACTCATCTCCGAACTGTGGTATACCGGAATAACCCGCCAGACTGTTGAAGTGAACTTCCAACCACACAAGCCTTCCAAACCCTCGCGCGGACCGTTCTGCACGCGACAGCATCATCCCCACTCGCGCCTCGCGGTCCGACAACACTTCTGGAGAAACGATGAAGCGCACGCTCGCCTCACTTCTGCTCATGACCGGAGTCACCGCGCTGACCGCTGCCGATTGGCCCGCGTGGCGCGGACCTACCGGGCAAGGCTATTGCGAAGAGGAGAACGTTCCGCTCAAGTGGGGTGGCAAGACGCAGGAGAACGTGAAGTGGAAAGTTCCACTGGCGAACCAGGGCAACTCGACTCCGATTGTCTGGGGCGACAACATTTTCCTCACGCAGGCGAACAAGGGAGGCAGCGAGCGGAGTCTGCTCTGCTTTGCGCGCGCTGATGGCAAACTCCGCTGGCAGAAGGACGTGCCTTACGGCGAGAAAGAGAAGAACTGGAACCAGTCCTGGTACGCGAATGCCTCGCCAGTCACCGATGGCGAACGGGTCGTGGTCAGTTTCGCTTCTGCGGGAATGTACTGCTACGACTTCGATGGAAAGGAACTCTGGAAGCGCACCGACCTGGGCAAGTGGGAGCATGAGTTCGGCAGCGGATCGTCTCCGGTACTTTACGGAGACCTCGCGATTCTCTGGTGCGGACCGAACAAGAACCCGAAGGATCGCAACTTCCTCCTCGCGGTGGACAAGAAGACCGGCAAGACCATCTGGGAACACGACGAGAAGCAAGGTTCGTGGGGTACGCCGATCATCACGAAGGTGGACGGCAAGGATCAACTCGTTCTCGGCATGGGTCCACACCTGAAAGGCTTCGACCCGACGACCGGCAAGGAACTCTGGCTCTGCAAGGGACTGACGAGCTACGTTTACACTTCGCCTCTCGTTGCCAACGGCGTTGCGGTGGGTATGTCGGGTTATGGCGGCGATGCCATTGGCGTGAAGCTCGGAGGAACCGGGGACATCACGAAAGACCGACTCTGGCTGCACAAGAAGCCCGCGACTCAGCGCGTCGGTTCGGGGATCATCCTCGGCGACCACATCTACATGGTTGACGAGAACGCAGTACCTCACTGCTACGAGTTGAAGACCGGCAACGACCTGTGGAAGGACGAAGCGAAGTTCAAGGGCACAACCTGGGGGTCGATGGTTCACGCGGATGGCCGGCTCTACATTCTCATGCGCAGCGGCGAAACGATTGTCCTCGCGGCCAATCCCAAGTTTGAAATCCTGGCGACCAACTCGCTCGGCGGAGGGGAAAACACCAACTC
Source organism: Planctomycetia bacterium (assembly GCA_022616395.1). GTDB lineage: Bacteria > Planctomycetota > Planctomycetia > Gemmatales > Gemmataceae > Gemmata. The sequence continues at coordinate 12,699 of JAKEEV010000318.1, forward strand.
CTCGATAGTGATTTCCAACGGGCAGATTTTCATTCGGACATTCAAGCACCTCTGGTGCATCGAACAGAAACGCTGATGGACAGTTCGTGAACTCAAAGGTGCTGCCATGCTCAAGACACTCCTCTCCCTCGCGGTGTGCGTGCCGCTTAGTGCGATGATCTGCGCGGTCGCTGCTGATCCAGCGTTGCCGCCAAAGAAGCTCGACCCGGTTCCCAAACCGCTCGCGTCCGACACTTCGGTGAAGCTCGATGACGACATCGTGTATGTGCGCGCTCCGCGATTCGTTCCTGGGAAGGCTGGCAAAGAGCGCCCATCGGCGTGGCCGGAGATCGCGCACCCGACGAACATCAACGCGGGGTACGATCTCATGATCCTGCACCCCGATGGGAAGGAGGAAGTGCTGGTTGAGGGCGGTGAAGGTTCGATCGCCGATCCGTTCGTGTCGTTCGATGCCGAATGGGTCTACTACGCTCGCTGATTCTCGGTGAAGTGAGAGCTGCCGCGATCAAGCAGAAGGCTCCGCAATTTCAAGTTGCGGAGCCTTCGCGCCTGAAGACGTTGAATCCGACGCGAATGCCGACATTGACCGCCAGCGAGTCCGAGGGATAATTGCTCAACTCCTTTGCGGGAATTGCGCATGGACTACGACACCAAACCGAGCGCCTGTCTTGTCTTCTTCGGCGTCCGCTACCTGAGCGCGGAGAGAGCGGACGAGGAGACCGATCCACGCGCAAAGGCGGCCGAAGCTCACGACCTGTTCGTCTGGTCAGGCAAGCGATATCCGCCCAACGACCCGGCCGAACCGTACTTCCTGCTTATCGGTGAGTGCATCAATCATGTGGCCTTCGACGGGTCGTGTGAAGACTCCGCCGAGTTGGGCGAGTTACCGGAAGTGATTCGATCCACAACCGCGAAACTGGCTCAGGCCGGGTTCACGGAAACGCCCGAACTGTGGGTGCAGTGCAAGTATGATTGAGGAGACGCATTCATGAGGATCGGCGGAATCGGCAACTGTTGGTACACCGTGTTCATCGCGGCTCGCTTCCTCATCGACCAGGAAGAATATGACGACGAGGACACGGACCCTCACGTGCTCGCGGCCAACAAGCACGGTCTTGAGGTGTGGGGAGTTCGTCCGCGCCGCACTGCGTACGACCAGGAGGTTGACGAATCGAAGTGGGTTCTTCTCATCGGCAAGAAACTCGCTCTCATCGGTGATGGAGGAGACGATTCTGTTCACATTCCGCCCGACGAACTGTTGAAACACATCCAGGAAACAA
>JAKEEV010000319.1 GCA_022616395.1 Planctomycetia bacterium
ATCAGCCCGACATACCAGAACACAACCGACACCGTGAAGTAAGTCGTGACCGCGAACACGTCCCATGTCAGCGGGCTACGGAACTGAGGCCAGACGCCCGCGACGTTTGGGAACGGATAGAGCCAGTAGAAGAACCACGGTCGGCCCATGTGAATGAGCGGGAACATCCCCGCGCACATGACCGCGAAGATCGTCATCGCCTCGCTGAAGCGGTTAATGCTCGTTCGCCATTTCTGGTGCAGCAGGAGCAAGATGGCGGAGATGAGCGTGCCGGCGTGACCGATGCCGATCCACCACACGAAGTTGACAATCGCGAATCCCCACGCGACCGGAACGTTGATACCCCAGATGCCAACGCCGATGTAGAAGAGCCAGCAGACCGCGATAGCCAGAACTTGCAACAGCGCAAAGCCGGCGAGAAAGCCGACCCACCAGCCTCGCGGGTGTTCGCCCTTGATGATGGACTGACCGATTGCATCGCCGACGGACACCAGGTCGTGCTTCTTGAGCACGAGCGGATGCATTTCCGGCTCAAGCGGCAGCTCGGTTTTCGGAGGAAGTTCCGCTGTTGCCACGTCGGGTTTCCTTTGGTCGGCAGGGCCAGTTCTTCGTGTTTCGTAGGACAGGCAAGATGCCTGTCTTTAGGATGTAGGACAGGCATCTTGCCTGTCATTGGGAAGAGACAGGTGTCCAGCCTGTCCTACATGAGACAGGCAAGATGCCTGTCCTACTTCGGCTTCGGCATTGCGGGGTTCGGGTTCTTCAGTACCGCCATGTGCGTGAGCCGCGGTCGGGTATTGAGTTCCGCGAGCAGTCCGTAGTTCGTCGGCTCGTTCTTCCAGCGAGACACGCCCGCGTCCGGGTCGTTGATGTCGCCAAAGATGATCGCGTTCGATGGACATGCCGACTGACAGGCGGTGAGAATCTCACCGTCGCGGATCGGTCGGAATTCGCGCTCGGCGACGATCTCCGCTCCACGAATGCGCTGAACGCAGAAGGTGCATTTCTCCATCACTCCTCGACTGCGCACACTCACATCCGGGTTGCGCCCGAGCTTGTAGGTTTCGGTGTGCCAGTCCTGGTAAGTGAGGAAGTTGAATCGGCGAACTTTGTATGGGCAGTTGTTCGAGCAGTATCGCGTGCCGACGCAGCGGTTATAAGTCATGTCGTTGAGGCCATCGGCGGAGTGAACCGTCGCTCCGACCGGGCAGACAACTTCACACGGTGCGTTTTCGCACTGAACGCACATTCGCGGCTGGAAGTACGTCTTGATCGCCTCGGCCTCCTGCTCTTCCGGAGGGAGTCCGTTCTGGAAGTCGTAGTAGCGGTCGATGCTGATCCAGTACATCTCGCGGGCTTTGGTGACCTGAGTCTTGCCGACCACCGGGATGTTGTTCTCTCCCTGGCACGCAATGACACACGCGCTGCATCCGGTGCAAGCTGTCAGATCAATCGCCATCGCCCATCTTCGGCGCTGACCATCGGGAAGGTCGGGGACGAGTCCTTCCGCGGGGTTGTACATGTTCAGCGGATGGAGGCGCTTGTCGTGACCGTGACCGTTGCCGTTGTGACCGTGGTCGTGTTTGTGATCGTCCTTCTTGTGCGCGCTGGGAACCGGCTCTCCGTGCTTGACCGGGTGGGGGACGTTCTCGTTAATCAGATCGGTCTCGCCGACCGCCGCCGGGGGAATCTTGGCGAACTCGGGCACCTTCTGGAACTCGGCGAGAGTTGCTCGGCGAACTGGGGCGCGGTCAAGAAGCTTGCCGGTGAGAGGATCCTTCTCGGCCATCTGCCAGTAACCCTGCGTGCAAGCCAGGAAGTATTGCTGCCCGCTTCCGAGAGCCGCTCCACCGATCTTGACGGCCTTCACGTTTCGTGTGAACCACGGTTCATCCGAACTGCGAATCGCGTAGGCGTTGAATCCGCGATACGGCTTCCCTTCGGCGTTCGGTTCGTCTGGAGTGTGAGCCACTCGGCCCGCTCTAGTGCGCCCGCCTCCGAGGTGAATCGTGACCGCTCCGTCCGCATGCCCAGGGAGAATCCAGATCGGTGCCTTGATGATCCGATCTGTTCCTCCGATGTTGACTCTCAGTTCCAGGACGTTGACCGCGGCGCGGCCGTGTTCGCCCGCGGTCCAACTGTAATCGGTCTTGGCCGCGAACTTCTCGCGTGCGGTCTTGGGGCTGACGAACGCCGCGTTGTCCCACGAGATCTTCGTTAAGGGCTTGGGCAACTCTTGCAGCCAGCCGTTGTTGGCGAATCGGCCATCGTAGAGAGCCGGGTCGAGGCGGAAGTTGACTTCGTACTCGTTGGCCGCCAGTTCTCCGCGAAGCGTGGCCTTCAGGTCGGTCGTCCAGTTTGGGGCAAGCAGGCTCTTCTCGTTCTTCTTTTCGTCTTTCTTTTCGTCTTTCTTCTTTTCGTCCTTATCGTCCTTGGCGTCCTTGACCGCAGGAGTTGTCCGGGTGACGACACCCTTTCGCACGGATTCCTGCCAGAAGATTTCAAAGGTCGCTGGTTTCTCGAAGCTGGGGAAGAGTTTCTTCACCTCGTCTGTGTTCTGCCAGAACGCCCGAACGATCTCCAATCCCTCACGCACGGGTTCGGACATCACTGCCGCGAGCACTTCAATCGCGGATTTTCCACCATGCAGAGGCGCGATGAGCGGCTGCTGAATGGTCGCGGTGCCGTCGTGAGCGCGGATGTCGCCCCAGGCTTCGAGGAAGTGAGCTTCGGGAACGTGCCACTCGCATAGCACACCCGTTTCGTCCTGGTGTTGCCCGAGGTGGAAGGTGAAGGGCACGTTCTTGATGTTCTCGGCGAATGGTACATCTGCCGGAGCAGAGTACGCGGGGTTCGCACCTCCCAGAATGATGAGCGCATCCACACTCTTCGAGGCCATCTCGGTCGTCAGCGTCTTCAGATCGGTGACTTTTCCTTCGGGACGAGCTTCAATCGGGGCCGAGAGGTGAACCGTCTGGCCGAAGTTCCCCAGTTTGTCGTTGATGGCGAAGACAATCGCGTGAATCACCGGTGGGAGATGGTCACCCGCAACAACGATGCTCTTCCCCGCCTTCGCTTTCAGGTCGTCGGCCAGTGGCTTGATCCACTCATTCGCGCTTCCCAGTTGAGGTTGATTCGCCCAGCTTGTTACTTGAATGCCAAGAGTGACCGCCAGTTCGCGAACGAACAGTTCCATCAACCCGGTCAACATCGGCAGTCGGTGATCCGCGATTGCTCCGGTGTTGGTTGGCATGCACTCAACGACATAGAGCCGGTTCATCTCATCCGCCGGCCCGCCATCCTTCGAGTTCTGCCGCACCTTGCGCCGGGAAGCGAAGTCGCGCGCGTAGCGAACGTGTCCCGGTCCGATACAAAGGAAATCTGAGTCGATGGACAGAACAACATCGGCCTTTGTGAAGTCATAACTGATGTTGTGCCGGTTGCCGGAGGCCAGACGCGTGCCTTCAAGAACGTTGTCGCGGCCAGCGAGGTCGAACTGCACCCAGCGGGCGTTGGGGAACAGGTTGAGGAGCTTCTGAATCTGAGAGGAGAGAGTGGGTGAGGTGACTGTTTCGGTTACGATGCGGAGGCGGAGGTTCTTCTTTGGATCTTCGGGTGTGTTGTAAAGCTGCTTGCGGAGTTCCGCGATAGCCGACTCGTAGGTTACTGGCTCTCCGCGACGGGTGCAGGTCGCAGAGCGATCCGGGTCATAGATGTCGAGAATCGAGGCGAGCGAGTGAATGCTCGCGCCACCCAGACTCGAAGGATGATCGATATTCCCTTCCACCTTGACCGGCCGGCCTTCGTGACTGCGAACGAGTACGCCAGAACCGTAGCCGCCCAGATTCGCGGCAGTCGCGAAGAACAGAGGGACGCCGGGAGTGATTTCGTCTGGCTGGGTTGTGTAAGGAACAATCTTCCGCTGAGACGCGGGGCGCAGATTACACCCAACACCGGTTGCCAGAGCCGCGGATGCTCCCATCAGCGCAAGGAACCGCCGCCGACTCACTTCGTCGGTGAACTCGCTTGCGCCTTCCGGGAACTCATCTGCGCGCGACCCCGGAAACCCTGGCACATTCTCCAGATCGGAGAGCGCCGGATCGACTGCTGGGATGTCCGTGCTGTCGGGCTTCATCTCTCCCTCTCAGTCGAGAGTTATCAGTAATCAGTCATCAGTGATCGGTCATCAGTCATCCGTCATCGATGTTCGCCGCTCTTCCTGAAACTCTTCACTGATAACTGATCACTGAGAACTGATTACTGATTACCGCTGACTAGCGGTGGCACATCGAGCAGTTGGTCAGTGTGACCGCGTCTCGGACCCGGTAGCGCTCCTTGAGCAACAGGCCGAGTTCCTTCTGGTTTGTCGGGTACGGCTGGCCATCCTTCGGGTCGATGGTCTTCTGAGCCGGCGTCCACGTCATGTTGAAGATTTCTTCCTTCGGACGCAGGTGCTTTTCCGGCTCGCGGTGACACGCGATACACCACTCCATGAGCAGCGTGCTCGCCTGCCCCGTGAGGTTCATCTGGTCGAGTCGGCCGTGACAGGAGACGCACCCAACGCCCTTGTTCACGTGAATCGAGTGATTGAAGTAGGCGTAGTGCGGGAGATTGTGGACGCGGTTCCACTCAATCGGCTTGTCTGTCTTGTAGCTCTCGCGAACAGGTTCCAGAAGGTCCGCGCCCTGCCAGATTTGTTGGTGGCAGTTCATGCAAGTCTTGGTGGGCGGGACATTGGCAAAACCGGAGGTTTCGACCGATGTGTGGCAGTAGACGCAGTGGATACCAAGTTGCCCGACGTGGTGAGCGTGGCTGAACGCGACCGGTTGAGGCGGAGTCTCGTCGACACCGGTGGCGTAACTCGACCGGTAGAACGCGGCTCCGGTCACGCCCGTCAACCCCGCGAGTAGCGGAAAGCCCAGGACGAGCATCTTGGCGATTGGGTTGATCGCCTTCGGGAAGATCTGAGGCATCGGTTTGTTCCCTTACTCCACTCAGATCGAAGCACTCACACACTTCCACCACAACTTCGCCTGCTCTGCGTCTTTTGTTGGAGTCCCGGCTTCAGCCGGTCTTGATGTTTAACAGCCGCCTAAAGGCGGGACTCCAACACAACATCACCACAACAGAGGCAAACTCTCCCACTGCATGTATCGCAACGCCTGGTTGAGAGTGAGCGTGATCGACAGGCTCGTAGCGCACAAAAGCGTACCGACCATCGCGTAGTTCTCCCCACGCAACCCGCCCCTAACTCCACACGCGACCGAAATCAGGCCCAGGATAAACCCAACAGCCGCCAGAAGCGAACTGAACGGAGTCCACCAGAAGACACAGGCGCTGAAGAACCCCAGGCCGACCGACGCGCCCGCGAGTCCGCGCGCCACGGGTGACGCATTCGGGGATACCTGCCCGGCCGTTGACGCGTTGAGTCGTTCGTGCGAGGGGACTTGAGCCACGATCATTGCTCCGTTGGGAGATGCGTAGGTGCCGCTTGCCGAGCGGCACTCCTTCCGCAAGTGCCGCTCGGCAAGTGGCACCTACCTTTGTGCGCGGAGGGTCAATCGAGCGACAGAAGCCGACGAGCAGCGCGAAGCGCTCGATTTTCCCCAGAAAAAACGGCATTCCGGCATCGATCCCTCGACGGCTCGAAAACCCAGAGCATTCGCCACCCCAAAGAGGCGAAGTTGCTCCGTATCCATCCCAGAACACGCGGCGCGAGTTGGCAGTCGGCGACCGCCCACCGGCAACGAACATCCGCCCATTCGCTCGATGGGTTTAGTGATTACAAGTCTCGCGGGAGAGTGTCCACTCGACTTTGGCGCTCGCTTCACAAAGTCGAGATGGTAGGCGCAGCGCGCCCGAAGACAATAGAAAAAATCCAAATCGGAAGAGTGACAACGCTATGTCATTCCTGCGAGCGTCTCGATGCGGCTTTCTTTCGCGGCACGCGTCGTGCATCACACTCTGAGGAGAGTCGCCCGTGTTTCGTTGCAGGAGAAACAACATGGCGCGCAAGTACAGCAAGAAAGCGAGTGAGAAAGTCGAGAAGACGATGCACGAGTTCAAACGCGGGAGGCTCAAGAGTGGGCGGTCGGGCAAAACAGTGACCAGCCGCAAGCAAGCCGTCGCGATTGGGCTGTCACAGGCTCGCAAGAGCGGTGCAAAAGTGCCGAACAAGAAGTGATAAGTGGGAGGCTCTTCGTGAGCCTCCCGGTTCTTTTTTACGCAGCGCGGCGCGAGGGTGGGTCAGTCCGCAGTTCAAGAGCGCGCATCACGGAATCGTATTGGCGACGAACCGTGTAGTTCTCGACAGTCCCCCACGCATGGAGAACGCCAGGGACGTAGAACAGCATCGTCAAACCGAGGTTGGTCGCGGCTCGCGAGGGCGTCGCGGTCAATAAAACCGCCAGAGGTGGGCAGATGATAACAAGTAGCGCTAGCATGGGAAGCACTCCGCTCCGCCGATCCGTCGGACAATGATGATTATCCACTTCTTACCTTACACGACGACTCGTTTGGTCTCGCTTAACCTGAAGGCTTGGTGAGAGTTCGCGCTCTCTTGGGGCGTGTAATTCGTGCGTGCGCGCTGAATCTGCCGGTTGTCGCGGTCGGGCGCTTGGGGAAGGCAATGCAGCCCCCAAATCCCGCACAGTGTGGCGATCACTAACTGCGGATTTCGTTTCTTGTGTTGCGAAGGTGAAGTTGCAGACCCACTTCGCCCTCACCACTCTCCTAAACGCAAATACCTTCCGGTTCTCAACACCTTCCACAAAGAATGCAGTTTTATCCCCTGACCGGACAAACTGCTTGATTCACACCAAGCGATCACCTGGGAATTCGCACTCCTGGTCCCGCTTGATGCCTGCACAACCTTAAACGGATCAACAGCTCCTTTGTTTGTGGAAGAGATGACACGCGGCTCTCTGCGAGGAGGAACGGCGGCGAAGTCCTCATCATCGCGCTGGCCGGAATACAATCCCTCCGCCAAAACCGGAGGGACCAGCCATGTTCCGCGACCGCAAAGAAGCCGGCGCGATGCTGGCCGAGCAACTCCAACCCTTCGCCGGACGCAATGTCGTGGTACTTGGGTTACCGCGAGGCGGAATGCCAGTCGCGTTCGAGGTGGCTTCGGCACTTCGCGCTCCGCTCGATGTGTTCGTGGTTCGCAAACTGGGCGTGCCGTGGCAGGAAGAACTGGCGATGGGAGCGATTGCTTCTGGCGGTGTGCGCGTGCTCAACGAGTCGGTTGTAACGCGGCTCGGAATTCCCCCAGCCACGATCAACGAAGTGACCGAGCGCGAAAAGCAAGAACTGGAGCGCAGGGAAGTTGCCTATCGAGACGGTCGAACGCCGCCGGAGATTCGCGGAAAGATCGTCATCCTGGTCGATGATGGACTGGCGACCGGTTCGACGATGCGCGCTGCGGTCGCGGCCGTGAGGCAACTCGGTCCGGCTCGCGTGGTGGTCGCGGTGCCGGTCGGTGCGCGCGATGCATGCGCCGAGTTTCAAGCGCTGGCGGACGAGGTGGTTTGTCTCGAAGAGCCAGAACCGTTCTTTGCGGTCGGCACCTGGTACGACAACTTCGCCCAGACAACCGACGACGAAGTGCGCGAACTCCTCGCCCGAGCCGCGGAGAAGTAGCGAGCGAAGCCTCTCACCCCGAACACGCGTGTTGCGTGTTCCCGTTCGGGAGTGTGTTCTCGGACACCTGAGGCAATTCCTTCGCTCCGCGGCAACTGTTAATCACAAACTCCTGGAACGTGTAGAGGCGTTCCTCACGCGTGCCGATCACGCCCGCGTGCGGACTCGCTTCCAGTCCCTTCTGCACCGCGCGATAAATCCCCGCGTCCTCGTTGAACACCTTCTTCGCGACATAAATGACAATCGGCCGAAGGAACTGATACACCGCCCACGCCAGAGGCGTTCGTCTCTGTCCGCGCAGTGTGAACAGGATGCTCCGATAACGGCAGGTCGTCGGACTCGTCGGGAACACGCACATCATCAGGTTGTTGACATCGAGTGAGGCAAACGTGATGTGTGGGTGCTTGTTGTGGTGCCAGTAGACTTTCGTGAGTGTGCCTCCGAGCCTGCGCGCAAGCCAGTTTTGAATGCGAGTCTGCCAGGTGTTGGGAATCACCGTCTTGAACGTGGTGAACCGCGGGTCGAGTTCGTGCCAGGCGTTTTCTTCCGGCGGATACTCCTTGAACGTCGTTGGGTGAATTTGCGGAATGTGGTACGACTCCAGCGAGTTCTCCAGAACCACCTTCCAGTTACACGCGAAGTCGCCTTCCCAGGTCGTTGTGTAGCGGAAGTTCCCGCTGAACGCCGGCTCCCATCGCTCCCACAGTGGGCCGAGCCACTCGCGTAACGACGGCGCGGAATCATCCACGCACACAAACACAATCTCTCCGCATCGCTCGACGCGGAACTTCCTCAAGCAGGAATGGTCTCGATCCCACGGCCGGAAAGCCTTCGCGTGGGGAATCTTCCCCGTTCGGCCGTCCTTGTTGAACTCCCAGCCGTGATACTGGCAGCGAAACTTCTCGCTGTGTCCGCGGGCAGCGCTCGTCAGATTGCTATGCCGGTGCGGGCAGACGTTGAGAAACGCGCACACCTCGCCATCGCAGTTCCGCATCAGGATGGGTGTTTCAAATAACTCGAAACTGAGAAAGTCGCCCGGCTTGGCGAG
>JAKEEV010000320.1 GCA_022616395.1 Planctomycetia bacterium
AAGCTCACGCCCTTCGCCGCGAACTCTTTCTCCAGGCGCTGAAGTGTTGGTGTGTACTTCTTGCAGATCGGGCAAGTGGTGTTCGTGAAGGCAACGACCGTGAACTTGCTTCCTTTGAAGTCGGAGAGCTTGCCGCTCTTGCCCGCGAGATCCGTGAATACGACATCCGGCACGAACCGCCCGACACCCGCGACACTCGCGAGCCTCACCTTCGGAGCTTCCTTCGGGTCGAGGTTGACTGGTGCTTTGGGCGCCACAGGCTCGGTCGCCTTCCCGCTGCCATCGCGGAACGGGTTCTTCTTCGGCGGTTGGGCGGGTTGAGCTGGTGACACTCCAACCACGACAGCGAAGCCGAGGCCAAACAGAATGGCGAGCGCAGTTGGTCGCATAGGTGAGTTCCCTGAGTCTGGGAGAGGGTGCAGATAGTATACCCGCAACTCGCGGAAGTGGTTTCACAGTCTCGGCGAGTGGCTGGTGTTAGACTGGTCAGATTAACACGCAAAGCGCGGTTGAACCGGAGCACGGGATTCGCCACGAAACCGACCACGTCGGAACTTGTGTCGGATTCTCAGCGCGAGTAAAGTACGCGCGTGAGTTGCCCGGCGGATCAAGTCCGGCGTGTGAATTTGACGCGCCGGTCACGCCGACCGCGCAACACACGCCAGGATAACCACAAGTTCGGCAGCTTGGCCGGGCAGCGGTCCTGGCAAGGTCCACCTGCTGAAGAACGGGGGAACCCATGGATTTCGATGACGTTGAGAAAAAGGTCGCACAGAGCGGCAGTGAACTGGTCGAATTGCACGCCACCGTTCGGCAACTCCAGGCGCGTGTGGATCGGCATTCTCTGGTCATTCAGGTGCTCAAAGAATGGCTGCTGTCGCAGGGCGGTTTCAGCGAGGAAGAGTTCCTCGAGCGCCTTCAGCGCGCCGTCGCGCAAAAGGCAAATGACAAGAACTGTCGCAAGTGTGGGAAGGCAATGAGCGCCAAACACAACCGCTGCATGTACTGCGGTGAACCACGCCCGCCTGAACTTCTGTGACAGGTGAGCGGGGACGTCAACCCTGATATGCCGATCAGGGGCTGACGTCCCCGCTCGCCTGAAGCAATTACGCCACGATTCCCTTCACCACATTGCCATTCACATTCCGTGCGTTGTGGGAAACCGTCCACTGCGGTAAGATGCGAGTGAAATGAGCGGAGATTACCATGAACGAATCTGTTCGCCATCTGTTGGAGCTATTCGACGCGCTCCCGGAACCGGACAAGCGGTCGGCGGTGGTCGAGATTCTGCGCCGCGCTCCGGTCGGCGAAGCCGACATCCCCGCGTCGGGGCTGGATGAACTCGCGGGTGAGTTGTTCGCTGCTCTCGACGCGGAGGAAGCCGCCCGTGCCACCGACCGCTGACCGAGGAGCGGTGTGGATCGTGGATTTGGGAATGGCGGCGAAAGTCCGCCCGTGCCTCATCCTGAGTGTTCCGACCGACCCGCAGGATCGAGTCCTCGTCACGGTCGTCCCACACACGACGAGCGTTCAGGGCACGCGCTTCGAGGTGGCTATTCCCGCCTCGTTCCTCAAAGCGGGTGTGTTCGACGCGCAACAGGTGGTCACAGTCGCGCAAGCACGGCTCATCAAGCACATCGGCGACTTGGACCCTGCCGAGTTGGCGCAAGTCGAGGATGCCGTTCGGCAGTGGTTAGGGTTGTAGTTGACAGCAACGAGCAGGGGCGTTCGCCCCTGTTCGCCTCGTTTTCCCTCAGGCCACGATTTCCTTCACGACGTTGCCCTTCACGTCGGTCAGTCGCATGTCGCGGCCCGCATGACGATAAGTGAGCTTGTCGTGTTGCAGACCGAGCAGGTGCAAGATCGTTGCGTGCCAGTCGTGAATGTGAACCTTCCCATCGACTGCTTCAAAGCCGTAGTCGTCCGTCTTGCCGTAAGCGAAACCGCCCTTCACGCCTCCTCCGGCCATCCAAATTGTGTATCCGCGTGAGTTGTGGTCGCGGCCATCACCCTGACCGGTCGGAGTTCGTCCAAACTCGCCTCCCCAGATCACAAGCGTGTCCTTGAGCATGTCGCGTGCCTTCAGATCAGCGAGCAAGCCCGCGATGGGCTTGTCAATCGCGGTGCAGCTATTCGTGAGCGAATCCTTCAGCGTGCGGTGATGGTCCCAGCCGCCCCTTGTGACTTCAACGAACCTCACACCGGCTTCGAGGAAGCGCCGAGCGAGCAGACACTGCCGACCGAAGGCCGCCGGTCCGCCGCCACCCGGCCCGAATCCGCCTGGGCCGCCACCACCTCCGCCTCCGCCGCCCTGGATGCCGTAGAGTCGCTGAGTCGCGGCCGTTTCGTTGCTCAGGTCCATGAGCTTCGGCATCTCGGCCTGCATGCGGAAGGCGAGTTCATAAGAGCCGATCAGCCCCTCGATGCCCGCGTTCGCTCCGCCCTCGTCGAGCGCGTTCTGGTTAAGCGACTGCATGAAGTCGAGTTGCACACGCTGTTGACCCGCGGTCTGCTTGGGGTTCTTCAGATTCGCCACTTGTTGCTGACCGCCACCGAATCCGCCACCAAACCCGCCGCGACCAATTCGCGTGCCCTGATATACCGCAGGCAGGAACGAACTGCCGTAGTTCACCGGCCCGCCGTTGCCGCCGGAGGGCGCGATCGTGATGAAGCCGGGCAAGTTCTGGTTCTCGGTGCCCAATCCATACACGACCCACGCGCCCATGCTCGGCCGCGGGAACTGGAAGATGCCGCAGTGCATCTGGATGAACGCTTGCGGGTGGTTCGGCAAGTCGCAGTGCATCCCGTTAAGCAGACACAAGTCGTCGGCGTGCTTGCTCAGTTCCGGAAACACTTCGGAGATGTAGAGGCCGCTCTTGCCGTGTTGCTTGAACGCAAATGGCGACTTCATCAGTCGGCCAAAGCGCCCGGGTCCGCCTCGCGGAGGGGTCTTGCCGTCATCAGTTGTGAGCTTGGGCTTGTAGTCGAAGGTATCGACGTGGCTCGGTCCGCCGTCCATGCACAGGAAGATCACCCGCTTGGCCTTCGCGGGGAAGTGCGACTTCTTGGGAGCGAGCAGGTTGGTTACACCCGCGCCCTCGGCGGCACGCGCGGCTTGCTCATTCGCCAGAGCCGCGAACGCGAGGTAACCGAAACCAGAGGACGTGCCCATCAGCCAACTTCGGCGAGTAATCATGACTGACTCCGTGTGACAGACGGTTTTGGCTCTCGTAGGACAGGCTGGAAGCCTGTCTGTTGATGTAGGACAGGCATCTTGACTGTCATTGCTTCAGACAGGTGTCCAGCCTGTCCTACATCAACAGACAGGTGTCCAGCCTGTCCTACATGAAGACAGACAGGCTGGAAGCCTGTCCTACTTCTTCAACGCAGTGGCCGGAATCTTGAACCAGATGTCCTTGTTTTCCCCACAGCGGTCGCCATCCAGACGAAGGCTCAATTCTCCTGAACCCTCCGCCGGGAGCGTGAAGAACAACACGTCTCGGACTGCCGTTCCATCCTCCGGGATGGTTTGCTTCGGGACAAAGCCGGTGTAAGGCTTCTTCCCACTTGGAAACTCCACCGGCATCGGCGACTTTCCGTTCTCCACAAAGAGAGCGGCATAGCCCGTGTTCGCCCACGAGAGCAGTTCTCGTTGTTTTCCGGACGCGTTTCGGCGAACTTCGATCACAATTACAAGCAGCGGCGTTGACGAGTCCGTGATGCGTTCCTCGCGATCAGCGAACGGAACCTTGCTCACCGCCAAGCCTGCAATTCTCAGATCCACCAAGCCGACTTTCTGCCACTCAGAGGAATACTCCAGGAGCGGAATCTTCCAGTACACTCTCCTCGGTTCGGGCGCAACTGGCGTCGTGACTTCGCGCGGCAGTGGGGCGATTGCAATCGGCTCCGGCTCGATCACCGGCGTGTCGTCCGGAACTTTCTTCGGAACCGGCCGCGCTTCGCTTTCGTGGCCTGGGTCCGTGATCCTCGGATTCGGGTTGGGCGGAAGGGTCTCTTCGGGTTCTTCCACCGGTCCTTTCTTCTCGCGTTTCTTCGGCGCGGGGGCTGGCGCGGGTTTCTGTTTCTCTTTCACCTCCGTGGGCGGTTCGTTCTTCGCTTGCTCTTCCGCTCGGCTCGCGAAGTACCAGATCGTCAGACCAATCGGCACCGCGACGAACAACACATAGCCAAGCGGAATACACAGCTTGATGATGGCGTTTCGCAGGTTGCGGGAGGGCACCACCAGTTCGGGCTGAATCTCAAACGCTTGTTCACAGTGGGGGCAAGGAATCGTTTGTCCCGCCACTTGATCCGTCTCGATCAACCCCCGGCAATTCGGACACTTAATCACTTGAAGCATGGGCGGCACTCAGTAATGGGAAGGAGGCATGCTTGGTGCTGAGAGTTACGGTAATTCGTGCTCTCAGTATTCGCAAGCTGACTCACTTCCGATACTGAAATTCCGCACTGCCGAACAGAGCTTGACAGAACGCGGCCCACGTTTCGCGTTCACGCTTCCCAGCCGGCACGCGATCCTTCGCAAGCTGGTCCGTGTATGCCTTCAGGAACTTCTCCGCGTTCTGAAGTTCCTTCTCCGTTGGCGGGCGGCCGTAGAAGCTCAGATACGCTTCTCGAATGCGCTCGGTGTCGGTCGTTGTGCTCTTGAGAAGCTTGTCGGCAGCGGCCTCCGACGAGCGAATCACAAACGGGTTGTTGAGCAGGAACAAACCCTGCGCCGGAACCGTTGTTGTCGGGCGATCAGCCGCGATGAGGCTTGGGTCTGGCGCATCGAACAGCGCGAGTGCTTCGGGCAAGTTGTCGCGCATGATGGGCAGGTAGATGGAGCGGTTCACGTTCTTCGGGTCGTTGATTGCTTGTTGAACGTTCGCTCCCGGTCGGCCAAAGCCGCCGAACCCGCCAAACGGTCCCTCGCCTGACTTCGCGACCACGGAACCGACCGGTGCCTTTGAGTCGAGTTGCCCGCTGACCGCGAGCATCGAGTCGCGCATCGCCTCGGCATCGAGCCGTCGCGGACTCATTCGCCAGTGGAATGCGTTATCCGGGTCCACATCGAAGTTCTTCGCGTTGTTCTTCGAGTCAAGCTGATACGTGTGGCTCATCACGATCCGCTTGATAAGCCGCTTGACGCTCCACTTGTCTTCCATGAACGTGATCGCGAGATAGTCGAGCAACTCCGTGTGACTCGGAGCCTGGCCCGCGGCTCCGAAGTTGTCGGCGGTCGGGACAAGTCCCAGTCCGAAGAGATGCAGCCAGACGCGGTTGACCATCACGCGCGCTGTGAGTGGGTTTTCCTTCGACGCGATCCAGTTCGCCAGATCGAGCCGGCCGCTTTGCCCCCTGGTGATCTTCAGCGGCGTCTTCGAGAGCACTTGCAGCGTTCCGCGTGGAACGCGCGTTGTTGAAGGCTTGTCCGGTTCTCCGCGGTCGTACATTGGGCTATCGGCGATGGTCGTGGTTCCTCCTCGACCGAACGGCCGACCGCCGAATCCGCCCGGACCTTTGGGGGCTGGACCTTTGCCGACGGGCTTGTCGCGCACGCCCATTGCCAGGAGCTTCGGGTTGCCGTCCGGGTCGAACGAAGCGAGCCGACTTCGCAATTGCGAAACTTGCGCGGTCGGGAAGATGCGGGCGATGAAGTCGGTTTGTTCCGAAATTCGCTTGTTGAGGTCTGCGATCTGCTTCTCGATGCGGGCCTTTTCTTCTGGAGTCAGTTTCCCGCTCGTGGCCGGAGGCAATCCGCAATCCGCGGGGAGCGTGATTGTCGGCGAAGGGCGCTGACTTTGAATGAAGCGGATCGTTCCGTAGCACGTTTCGGTGCTGCGGAAGATGCCGGACAGAGCGTAGTAGTCCTTTTGCGGGATCGGGTCGAACTTGTGATCGTGACAGCGAGCACACGCGGCCGTGATGCCGAGGAAGGCTTGCGTCGTCACATCGATTTGCTCGTCGGCGATGTCTAACTCGAACTGCGTGCCGTTCTGCTCGTTGAGCGTCTTCGCGCCAATCGCGAGGAAACCGGTCGCCACGAGCCGCTGGCCCTTCAACTTCGGGTCGTTTGTCGGCATCAGGTCGCCCGCGAGTTGTTCCTTGATGAACTCGTCGTAAGGCTTGTCGGAGTTGAAAGCCGCGATGACATAATCGCGATAGCGCCACGCGTGCGGGTAGTTCATGTTCACGGTCTTGCCGGAACTCTCCGCGAAGCGAGCGATATCGAGCCAGTGTCGGCCCCAGCGTTCGCCAAAGTGAGGTGAAGCGAGCAACTTGTCCACGACCTTCTCGAAGGCGTTCGCGTCCTTGTCCGCAACGAACGCTTCCACTTCCTCAACCGTTGGCGGCAACCCCGTGAGATCAAGATACACGCGGCGCA
>JAKEEV010000321.1 GCA_022616395.1 Planctomycetia bacterium
ACCAACAATGGGTTCGCTTCGCTGGCTCAGTATTTCATCACGGCGGATGCTCCGGGGGTGGTTCCGATCTCGGAAGTGCTCGGTCCCGATACGCCGGGCTTGCGCAAGGGATGGACGATCACCAATAACGCGCTGAGTTTCTCGCAGGATGGCACGAAGCTCTATGTCGCGACCGCGCCGCAGCGCCCGCCGATCACAACCGCGCCGGCCGCGCCCAACGACATTCAACTCGATCTGTGGCACTGGAAGGACGAACAGATCCAGCCGATGCAGAAGCTCCGGGCCGCGGCCGAACGCAACCGGACTTACGGAGCCGTCGTGCTGCTCGACAGCAAGCAGTTCCGCCACCTGTCGGATGAAAACGTCAGCGTTCAGCAACCCGGCACCGGTGACTGGGCGATCAGTTCAGACGACCGCAAGTACCGCCACATGACCGGCTACGCCTTCCCGATGCCGACCGACTACGCGCTGGTGAATGTCCGCACGGGCAAAACCAAGTCGGTGCTCAGCGGTTCGACGACCGGCATTGCTCTGTCGCCCAACGGAAAGTATCTGCTCGGCTTCGACGGCAAGGACTGGTTCACCATCTCCGTGCCCGATGGCAAGAAGGTGAATCTCACGTCCAAGCTCGGCGTGAAGTTCTTCGATGAGGAGCACGACACGCCAAGCACCCCACGTCCCTACGGCGCTTCGGGCTGGACCGCCGACGGAAAGTTCATTCTGGTGAACGACCGCTTCGACATCTGGAAGATCGCGCCCGATGGGAGCTTCGCGGAGAACCTGACGAAGACGGGTCGCAGTCAGGGGATTCACTTCACGATCCTGCGGCCGCGCAGTCCAGACGACCGGACACCGTTTGAACGCACCGTGAATCTGAGTAAGCCGCTGTTGCTCCACGCGGAGAATCTGACCACGCGTGACACGGGCTTCTTCCGCCTGGAACCAGGCGCTTCTCCGAAGTTGCTCATCATGGGAGCGCGCAACTACAGTTTCCCCACCAAAGCCAAAGACGCGGATGTCTACATGCTCACGGTGCAGACGTTCTCGCAGTACCCGGATTACTATGTGACCAACGGCGACTTCCACGAACTGAAACGAGTCACGGACATCAATCCGAAGGTGAAGGAGTACAACTGGGGAACGGCCGAACTCATCAAGTACACCAGCACCGATGGAGTTCCGCTTCAGGGCATCCTCATCAAGCCGGAGAACTTCGACCCGACGAAGAAGTACCCGATGGTGGTGTACATCTACGAGCGGCTCTCGGAGAACCTGCACGCGTTCCGTATTCCGAACGTGACGCGCGGACAGATCATCAACCCGACGTTCTACGCGAGCAACGGTTACCTCGTGCTGATGCCGGACATCGCCTACAAGATCGGTTACCCCGGCCCCAGCGCGCTGAAGTGCGTGCTGCCCGCGATTCAGGCGGTTGTTGATAAGGGGTGCGTCAACGAGAACGCCATTGGCATCAATGGTCAGTCATGGGGCGGTTACCAGATCGCGTACATGATTACGCAAACCAACCGCTTCAAGGCCGCGGTCGCTGGCGCACCGGTGTCGAACATGGTCAGCGCTTACGACGGTATTCGTTGGGGGAGCGGGATGCCGAGACAGTTCCAGTACGAGAAAACGCAAAGTCGAATTGGTGGAACTCTGTGGGAAACTCCGCTGCGTTACATCGAGAACTCGCCGATCTTCATGGCGGATCGCGTGCAGACACCGCTGCTCATGATCCACAACGACCAGGATGACGCGGTGCCGTGGTACCAGGGCATTGAGTATTTCCTGGCGCTGCGTCGATTGGGCAAGGAAGTGTACTTGCTCAACTACAACGGCGAGTTGCACAACCTGACAAAGCGCTCAACGGCTCGCGACTTCGCCATGCGGATGTTCCAGTTCTTCGAGCATCACCTGAAGGACAAGCCCGCGCCGCAGTGGATGATCAAGGGCGTTCCGTTCGCGGACCGCGACAAGGAAAAAGAGCAGTGGAAGAAACTCTACGGGCCAGGCGGGAAGTGAGGGCGTTTTGTTGGAGTCCCGGCTTTAGCCGGTCCTTCTTTCAGACCGCCTGAAGGCGGGACTCCAACCAAGACTGGTTCCAACTCACTTCCCGGCCTTGGCCGCGAGCAGCTTGGCCTCGACCGCCTTCCAGTTGACCACGTTCCACCACGCATCAATGTAGTTGGCGCGCAGGTTCTGGTACTTCAAGTAATACGCGTGTTCCCACACATCGACGCCCAGCACCGGGACCAAGCCGTCCATCAGCGGGCTATCCTGGTTCGGCTTCTTGAGCGCTTCGAGCTTGCCGGTCGTGGAGTTGAAGACCACCCAGCTCCATCCGCTACCGAACTGCCCCATTCCATTCTCCTTCACCTTCGTCTTGAGCGTAGCGAAGTCGCCGAAGGCT
Organism: Planctomycetia bacterium; assembly: GCA_022616395.1. Lineage (GTDB taxonomy): Bacteria > Planctomycetota > Planctomycetia > Gemmatales > Gemmataceae > Gemmata. The sequence continues at coordinate 2,411 of JAKEEV010000321.1, forward strand.
TCCTTGATCGCCTCCGCGATCTGACCGGTTGGCTCACCGCCAGCTTTCGGGCCCATGATCTCCCAGAACAGCGAATGGTTGTGGTGGCCGCCGCCGTTGTTGATGACTTGCTGCTTGATCGTTGAAGGGACGCTGCCGATTCCGCGAAGCAGTGTCACGATGTCCTGATTGGCCAACTCCGGGGCGGATTCCAGCGCCTTGTTCAGGTTATCGACGTAAGCCTTGTGGTGCTTCTGACTGTGAATCTCCATTGTTTTGGCATCGATGTGCGGTTCGAGCGCATCGAACGCATACGGCAGCGCGGGGAGTGTGTGTGGCATCGAATGCTCCTCTTGTAGTTGGCGCTCAGAAGGAAGTGCAACCGCGGGCGGCTGCCGGGCCGCTCCCGGCCGGTCATTGCCAGTGTATGAACCCGTCGCGACTCGGTGTGAAACTCTCCCGTGGAACAAGAAAGCTTGCGGATAGGCGAACCCAATGGCACCGAAATTGGTCTTGAGAGCGAGAGGCTCGCGGATACGATGCGAAGAGGAGTTGTAGCTTCCAGCCTGTCTCTTCCGAATGACAGGCTGGAAGCCTGTCCTACATCAAGAGGCAAGATGCCTGTCCTACATGAAGAGATAGGTGTCCAGCCTGTCCTACTGGAAGGGTGGCCGAGTGGTTTAAGGCACTGGTCTTGAAAACCAGCGACGCCGAAAGGCGTCCGTGGGTTCGAATCCCTCCCCTTCCGCTTGCGTGCGAGTTGTTGAAGCTACTTCCCCGCCACCGCGCGCATGGTGATTGGCTGTGTGAGTTCGCCGGTCGTTGGGCGATAGGTCGCGAACGAGGTTTCCGTCTCCCAGAGAATCACCTCAGTGACCGGCAAGTCCTCAGCCGCGACTCGATCAAAGATCAGCCGGGCGATGTTCTCCGCCGTCGGGTTCACATCCAGTTCCACGAACGGCTCCCCCTGACGAATCAACTCCGGGATCACCGGGTCGTCTCGATGCAATAGCATTCGGTGGTCAAGCGTGTCGTCAATCCACTTGCCGATCACGCGCTTCATCTCGGAAAAGTCCACCACCATCCCCAACCCGTCCAGGCTGTCTGCTTCCAGCGTGATAACCGCCTTGCCGTTATGCCCGTGCAAGTGCCGACACTTCCCGGCGTAGTTCAGCAACCGGTGGCCGTAACAGAAGTGAAGCTCTTTGGTCACGCGAAACATTGTCACCTCTTGGCGAACGGCCGGCGTGAGTCGGCTGGTGGGTTTCAACAAGAGAGTTGACAGGATAACAGGATCAAGCAGGATCAGAAGAGTTCAGAAGCATATCTCGTTCATCCTGTTATCCTGTCGAAACTCTTCTGTTCGCACCAGCCGGCTCACGCCGGCCGTTCGCCGCTAATTTGCGTAAGTGGTCGGGTCTTCGATCCCCGCGTCGCGGAATCCTATCCGGCGTTCCGCGCACTTGTTGCACGTTCCGCAGTGTAACCCGTCGGCTGGTCGGATGCACGAGAACGTGTGTTCCAGAGGCAATCCGCGCCCGCGACGAAGCACATCGACCTTGTGGAGCGCGGAGTAGGGGCGAAGGATTCGCACGGTGCCGCCCACCGCGTCACTCACGATCTTGGCGAACGCATCGAAGAACGCAGGTGTTGCATCCGGGAACGGATTCGACCCAAGCGGAGCGATGGCGATTTCCGGGATG
>JAKEEV010000322.1 GCA_022616395.1 Planctomycetia bacterium
CTACTACTTTGGAAGACAAAACCGCGAGGCCGACACGTTGGCGAACGTGTCGGCCTCGGTGCGAGTCAAGCAACTCAACCCGATCACCAGCGATAGGTCAGGCCGAAGTTGATTCCCTGGACGAAGAAGCCGCTTGTACTCAACTGAGGCAGCGGGCGGACCACCGCGATCGGAGCTGTGCCCGGCGGGAGAAGATTCGGCACGCGGGCCGCGTCAATACGCGGGTCGATTGCTTCTCCCGGTCGCAAGACACTACTGAGATAGAGGAAGTTGTAGCCGATGAATACGCGGAAGTTTTGCGTGAGGTGGTAGCCGAGGTTCACGCCCACTTCCGGCACCACCGCGAACTTGTTCTGCTCGAAGTTGCCAATGTTCGCGCCAGGAACCGCGAGCAACCCGCCCGGCACCACCGCTGTTTGGCCATTGGGGAACATCAACACTTGCGAACCGCTGATGTCCACCGACTGATTCACGCAACCGAAGGCGATTGACGCGCGCGAGTCGAGGAACCACCGCCCGCGCCTCCATTCACCCGCCAACCCAATCTGTCCGCCGTGGAAGCTGTTCTGCGTGCGGAACTGATCGGTGATAACTCCAAACTGAGCCGGAGTCCCAATGGTCATGTCCGAACCGGGCACGCGGGCGAACGTCTCGGTGATGGTCAACTTTTCGTTCACCCCCAAGTAGCGGTAACCGGCGAGGAAATCGATTCGCCTACACGGATCGCCACAGAGGAATCGTCGGTAATTCACCTCCGCGCCCCACACGGTCGTTTCCATCACCGCGCTGACGGCTCCAGTTGCCACGCCTGGCCCCGCGACCACTTCCGCCGCTGGCCCGAAGCCGATACCTGGAGTGTTTGGATTCACATTGAAGAACGGGCGACCCAAAAGCGGGAAGGGCGGAACGCTCGCGGTGAAGTCGCTCTGGCTTGGCGAGAGGAAGAAGAGCCGAGCCTCGACTCCTCGACATTGATTCTCACCGAACCAGAAGCCAAAGCCCAACCGCGCGCCAACGTGGAAACTATCCGAGAACGTTCCACCCAAAAGCGTCTGCGTGTCGCCAAGTCCGGGGACGCCGTTGAACTGAGGCGAACTGGTGGTGACAAGAGGCGGAACTTGCGAACTGCGCGTCCACCACAACAGTAACTCTGCCGTTGCCCAGGCCTGATCGCCGGGCCGAAGCCGATCAATCGCCCGACGACCGGGCAATCCGCCGAAGAGTGGTTCTTCCACACATGGCACCGGGCAGTGATAACCTTCCGGCCCGCACGAGGGAACGAGCACACCCGGAAGCCGACTAATCGGATCGCGGCTTTCGGTCACCATCGGAGGCGCGCCGGGAATCGGCCGCGGAGGAGGCATCGTTTGCCCGCTGGTGGATGGCATCGGGATCGTCAGCGGTCGCGTAGTTGTTCCGGGAACGAGTCCGGGAATAGGCGGCTGCGCGATGACCGGCGTCGGCGTGCCGAACGTCCCCGGAGCCAGCGACGTGCGTCGCGGTGGACCGTTCCGGTTAAGCAACCCGGCGGGCGTGATTTCGGGGTCAGCGGGGGGCGTTGCTTGCGGATCGGGAAGCGCGGTTGGCTGACCGAACGCCGCTGCGCGTTTTGGGGGGTCGAGGGGAGCGGGTTGAGCCAGCGCGGGGCGACACAGCAACCCCAGAGCGATTCCGAACCCGCCAAGCAGAATGCGGCTCATGTGGTCCTCCTGACACACCAACCGGGCGAACTCAGCCGCCCGTACTCATCTTCACTCACCACCTTCCTTCGACCGAATCACCTCAATGCTCGGCGAGAAGCTCTTCTCCCCGCGCGAGTTCTTGCCCACCGCGCCCCATTCCCCGGCTTTTCCTGAAGCCTCGTTCCGATTCGGCAAATTCCATATGCGCCCACTGTACGGAGGAACTGAAACGGAGCGCGCGACAGCGGGGAACCGCACAACCGGCGCGAAATGCTCAAGCGGCGCGGACGGGCAAGCCGAACTAATCCTCAGAAGTCGCACGAACTGCGCGAGTGAAGGTGGATTACGGAGGATGCGAATAATGGCGCGCCGATCACGTTTGAAGAAGTTGCGGAAGTTCGTGGCCGCATCGCTCATCACGATTCCCTTCACGATCTGGACTCCATCCGCTTCTGCGTTCTTCCCCCCGGTGTGGCCGATCAGTCCGCCAGTGACTGTTGTGCCACCGGTAAGCCCGCCGCCGGTTATCAGTGTCCCGCCGGTGAGTCCGCCTCCGTTTGTGCCTCCGGTAGTTCCACCGGTCGTCGTTCCGCCGATCGTGCCTCCACCGGTAATCGTGGTTCCACCGGTTGGCCCACCGACCAACACACCCGAACCCGCCACGCTCGTCGGTGGCCTCATCGGACTGGCCGCCGCCGCTGGGTACGGACTGAAGCGAAGGTATGGGAAGAAGTAGGATCGCGAGCGCAAAACAGAGCCGCTACCGTGAGGGAGCGTTTAACGAAGATCGCTCCCTCACGGTCTCTGATGTGCGTTACCCGACGCGGAAGCGAAACAGAGCCGCTCCCTTGGCAGTAGTATCAAGGGGTGTCGGCTTGGGTCAGCAGTTCTCGTTTCGGGGTGTTGAAGCGCCCCTCCCCCCGCCACCCCCCTGCTTTTCTCCTCTGCTTGGTTTTCCCAGGATTTGTGGGGTTTTCTCACTTTGCGGTGCAAAGAAGCGGCCGTTATGGCCCCCAACTCCTTGAAATCATGGGGTTTGATAAAGCCA
>JAKEEV010000323.1 GCA_022616395.1 Planctomycetia bacterium
AAGCTCGCGAAGGTGACGGAACTGCACGGCGTGGTTCGTCAGTGGCTTGTCGATACGGCAACCGCGCAACGAAACGAACACATCAAGGCAAACTTGCCCTACGCGGACCTGATGTTCTCGCTCGGCCTCGCGCTCCTGGGTGACTCCGCGTCTGCGAAGAAACTCCTCGAAGACGCCCGTAAGGTGATGGAAGGCCCAATCCCCGAAGGCGGGAGCCCACAGGCGGACCAGGCACTCTGTGCGGCAGTTGTCTGCAACTTCATGTTCAAGGCGTTCAAGTACCGCATCGAGCAGGCAATCGACCGCAAGCCGCACACCGGACCAATGTCGGCGGAGTTGGTGGCCGACCTGGAGCAGATCAAGACGAAGGGCGGTTCTGGTCCGGTCAATAACCCGTACAAGCTCGCTCACTTCATCATCGACAAGTTCCGCAATCAATCGAGGATTGTGGAGCCGTATGAAGCTCCCGACCCCTATGCTGCCTGGACCAAACCCGGCGACCCTCTCAAGGACGCGCTGGCCGAACTCCGCTTGATCCGCGAGCCAGCCACACTCGCCGAACGGATTCGCCCGCTCTACCGCAAGGGGCTACCAGGGAAGAACCTGCCAGAAGTGCAGTTCTTTGTCCTCCACGAGTGTCTGTTGCTCTCGCCGCGCGTGGGCGAGGCATTCACCCTCGAAATGATCGGATTGGTGCCCGCGGCGCTGGGAGTGGGGACAGGCGGGGCGAATGAGCCGCCCGACCTGCCGAGGAAGCAGGGCGAACTGCTTCAGCGCGCCCTCGTCCTTGCCGGTCTCTACAACCGCGACGACTTGGTGAAGAAGTTGGTCGATGACTTCACCACGCTCGTTCGCGCGAGGCCGGAGGAGGTGAGGTTCAGGCTCATCAACGCGGTCGCCGGTCAAACCCTGCGGGTCCTCAGGAAACTTGGACTCGTCGCCAACATCGACCTGTTACTGAATAGTCTCCGCAACGAGGTGCTCCAGGGCGCGACTCTGGCCGAGATGAAGAGGAAACACGCGGTCAGACCGGAGAAATGGGGCACTGGCCTCCGGGCATTACTGAGCCTCGCGGCCGGGTGGCTGATGCTCGGTCGAAACGATCAGGCGGAGCCGATCCTGGCCCAAGCGGGAAACGAGCTGCTGAAGCCGAGCGGCGCTTGGCTACAACCGATGGACTACACCGATCTGGCACGGGCCTATGTCGTCGCGCTTGGGGAAGGACCGGCCGAAACCGGGCTAAACCGGATCACCGAACTCTTCCGCGAGATGCCGCGAACGAAGATCACAAACACATGGACGACGGCGCAGTACTACTCGCGGTTTCACCTCTTGCTGGTGGAAGATACAGTCGCAACGGTGTGCCAGGCGCCGCCAGAACCCAAGCCCCACGTTGTGGGCTGAGATGATTATTCGCGCCGAGTGAGGGCTTGCAGCACGAATTGTGACCATGTCTCGAACTGGTCCGCGTGCTGAACCAGTTCCGCGAGCGGAGCGAAGCCGCTGTCGGCCAGCGCGTCTTCACGCGAACGCGCGGAAGCCGATTCCAGCTCAAACAGATGCACCACGCCGAGGTGAACGCTACCCACCGGCGTGCGGTCGTCGTTGATAAAGCCGATACACTTCTGCGTGAACGCACTTCCAAGATCCA
>JAKEEV010000324.1 GCA_022616395.1 Planctomycetia bacterium
ATCACTCACTGCTTGCCCGGTCGAACGATTGGCCTCGTCGTGATGCTCAAGGGGCAACCTGCTGTTTTGATCGCGGAACTTCCTCCTCACGAGACCGAAGAGTTCCAGATTGTGCCTTACCGACTGCACGCTCTGCGCCGCGGATACAACAACGGGCTGCGCTTCAAGAACTTCAAGGTTCCGCGTGAGAACTTGCTAGTTCCTCTTCAGGGCAACGGGTTGACGATTGCCTATCACGGCTTGAACCACGGCCGCGTGACGGTGTGCGCTGGCGCTGCCGGCGAGATGCGCGTCATGCTGGCGAGCATCTCGCCGTGGGCAGAGTTTCGCAGAACTTATGGTCAACCCATCGCGACACGCGAACTTGTGAAGCGGCGCATCGCGCGCCTGGCTGGGCTGATCGCGGGAGCAGATGCGCTCGTCGCGTGGTGCTCGTGGTTGATTGATGAAGGCTATCGCGGAGAGTTGGAGTGCATCGTTGCCAAAATCTTCGGCAGCGAATCGCTCAAGGAAGCCGCGGTCGAGTTACTCATGAAGACTCACGGAGGTCGCGCGTTCCTCGGCGGGCACCTCTTCGGCGACAACATCCACGACCTGCTCGCTCCGTGCATTTACGAAGGCGAAGGCGAAATGCTCGGCATGGCCTTCTTCAAGTCAATTGTCAAGGAACACGGCAAGACTTTCTTCGAGCCTATCGGCAAGCGCCTTCAAGAGCACAAGATGAAGACGCTTAACCCGATGAACCCGATGCACCTGTGGCGGCTGCGTCGCGAACTGTGGGCTTATAGCAAATGGAAAATGGGCCAGAAGTTCTCCGACAGCGATCGCGCACCGGTCGCGGGGTTGAGTCCGACCTTGCAGAAGCACGTTGATTTCGCACGCGACAGTTTCGGGCGGCTCCGTAAGGAGATCAGCGCAACGATGGTGAAGCACCAACTGAAGCTCGCGGATCGGCAATGCCGCATGACGGAACTGTCTCAGCGTGCCCAAGACACCATCGTGATGCTCGTGACGGCTCTGTGGGCACATCAGCAGAAGAGCGAAGCGTCGCGGGCAGCAGCCGATATTCTCTGCCAGGATCTACGCCGAAAGCTCACGGGCGAGCGACCGAGCGACAGCTACTTCCGCGACGTCGGCAAGCTCGCCGATCTCGTACTGGCTGGCGGCTTCGAGGCTCTGGCGGGCGTCGAGCGCGCCGAGATTCTCATGCGGTATGAGAACAAATAATCGGATAATCGGAGCCGGAAGCGTAAGCGACGGTTTTTGAGAATCCCGTCGCTTACGCTTCCGGCTCCGATTAAGAACCGTCGCTTACGCTTCCGGCTCCGATTAAGAACCGTCGCTTACGCTTCCGGCTCCGATTAAGAACCGTCGCTTACGCTTCCGGCTCCGATTGCGCCGCCGTGTGCCGCTCGTAATCCCACTTCACCGTACGCGAGGCCGCGAAGAGCACCACAACTAAAAGCGCGTCGAGAATGGGAATGAGATACATCGCGTGGTGCAGACCGACCGCCTTGTGCCATTCGCTCACGATCTCAGCGCCTTCAGCCGCAGCGGTTGCTCGCGCGAAATAGTCGCTCGTCCAGCCGGTCGCGACAGGGCCGAGAACAGCTCCGAGCAGATACATCGCGCAGAAGTAGATCGCCATCGCCATTCCGCGCGACGCGGGTTCAACAATGTCCTGAATGGTGGCGTAAACGGTGCCGTAGTACGCGTAGAGCAGCAAACACCCCGGCAACAGACCGAGCACGCAAAGCCACAACCGGCCCGGCGGCGCGGAGAGCGCGAAGAGCAAACACGGAATCGCCAGAGCCAGCCCAATCCACGCGACATGCAACCGACCACTCGGCCCGCGCCGGAACGCGATGTCTCCAAGCCACCCGGCCGCGAACAGCCCCAGCGCTCCGCATCCGTAGACCAATCCGCTGACGTAGCCTGCTTGCTCGACATTGACTCCGTGATAACGCGTCAAGAATGACGCGACGAACGTGCCGAGCGCGTACATGTTGAAGTTGTGCAGCGCCCCGGAAATGATAATCAACCACATCGTCGGCATGCGCAGCACGCGACGAACCACATCCAGGAAAGATGAAGGCGGGCCGACTGGCGAGGAATCGGAAAAGTCTCCCTCCGGTTCCTCCTTTCTTGTGTCGGTTCCTCCGCGAGGCGGATCGAAGATGAACAGCGCCGCGACCGCCAGCGTTATGGGTGGCACACCGGCCACGAAGAACGCGGTTCGCCACCCATAACGCTGAGCAACTACACCGCTGACGAAGAAGCTCAGAGCCAGGCCCAGCGGCAACCCAAGCATGAAGATCGACATCGCCAGCGCGCGGCGCCGGGCCGAGACCATGTCGCCAATCAGCGAACTGGAAGTCGGAGCGCAGGTCGCTTCACCAATTCCGACGCTCAGACGCAACACAAACAGCGACCAGAAGCCCCACGCGAACCCACCGGCGAAGGTTGCCACGCTCCAGAGAGCCACACCCGCGGCCAGAAGCCACCGCCGGTTCCACCGATCCGCAAGCCGACCAAGCGGCAAGCCAACGAGGGCATACAGCAGAATGAAGGCGGTTCCGAGCCAGCCAAGTTCAGTGTCAGACAGCTTCCAGTCCGTGCGAATCTTCTCCTGAACAGCGGGCAAGACCTGCCGGTCAAAAAAGTTCATCGTGTTAATGCCGACAAGCACCGCGAAGGTGAAGACGAGATGAGATGTTCTGGGCATGGAGAGAAGCCCACGAAGTTGTGAGGTTTCGCAACGCGGTCCAGGCGGGTAGGATATGGCCCGTGGAGTATGCACGTCTGGCAGAGGTTGTCAAGCAGGCGCATCAGAGCCGGAAGCGTCGCGACGGAACACCAAAAGACCGTCGCGACGCTTCCGGTTCCGAAAGAACGCTTCCGGCTCGGAAGGAGAATCCACATGAGAGAAGCAGTCATCGTCGCCAGTTCGCGAACACCGCTGGCGAAATCGTTCCGCGGGTCGTTTAACCTGACGCGGCCGGACGATCTCGCCGCTCACTGCATCACGGACGTATTGCGAAAAGTTCCTCAACTCGATCCATCCGAGATCGAGGATGTCTTCCTCGGTTGCGCGGTGCCAGAGGGGCAACAGGGAGATAACGTCGCGCGCGTTGCAGCCATACGGGCCGGGTTACCGGTGAGCGTCGCGGGCGCGACCGTGAACCGCTTCTGTTCGTCTGGACTGCAAGCGATCGTTCTCGCGGCACACGAGATCATGTACGAAGGCGCTGAGGTCGCGATTGGCGGCGGCGTCGAGAGCATCACCGCTTGCGCGAAAACCAATCGCGACCCGAATCCGTGGGTGATGGAGAAGAAACCGGGCATCTACATGGTGATGGGCGAGACCGCGGAGGTCGTGGCGAAGCGCTACAAGATCAGCCGCGAAGTGCAGGATGAATACGCACTCAGCAGTCAACAGCGCACAGCGCGGGCACAACAGGAAGGCTTCTTCAAGGAGGAACTCGCCCTGATGCGTGTGATTCGCGGGCTTCTCGATAAGCAAACCGGCCAGATCGCCAGCCGAGAAGAGTACACCGTTGACCGCGACGAATGCAATCGCCCCGACACCACGCTTGAAGGGCTGCGCGCGCTCAAGCCTCACTTCGACCCCAAGAGCGGGCAAGGCACGGTCACCGCCGGGAACGCCTCGCAGCTCTCAGACGGCGCTTCGGTCGCTCTGCTCATGTCGCACGATCGCGCGAAGGCGCTCGGAGTTCAACCGAAGGGCGTGTTTCGCGGATTCGCGGTCGCGGGGTGCGAACCGGACGAGATGGGAATCGGGCCGGTCTTCGCCGTGCCGAAGTTACTCAAGCGCCACGGTCTGAAAGTTAGTGACATCGACTTGTGGGAACTCAATGAAGCTTTCGCGGTGCAGGTGGTATACTGCCGCGATCAACTGGGGATCGACCCCGCGAAGTTGAACGTCAACGGCGGCTCGATTGCCATCGGGCATCCCTTTGGAATGACCGGGGCGCGATTGGTGGGCACGATCCTTAACGAGATGAAGCGACGCAAGGCGCGCTACGGCGTCGTGACCATGTGCATCGGAGGCGGGCAGGGTGCCGCGGGGTTGTTCGAACTGATGTGATTAATCGGAGCCGGAAGCGTCGCGACGGATTCTTGGTTGAGTTTTCCCTCGCTTACGCTTCGGGCTCCGAAAAACAGGAGCTTTTCATGATTCGCCTTTCTCTTCTCGTGGCGATTTTCTTCGCGCTGCCCGCGGCGAGCG
>JAKEEV010000325.1 GCA_022616395.1 Planctomycetia bacterium
CCAGCGTTTGCTCGCCATAAAGGCCACCTGGCCCCTCTCCAAAACGCACCTAACCCCACAAAACATGGGCGAAAGAGAGAAAACAGAAAACCGGGGGGTGGTGGGGGGAGGGGAACGCTGTCCCTCAGACACGCTCGCTGATCCGCCCGCCTCTGACCCAACACAACAACCCATCCACCCACTCGGGTATCAGAACGATTCAATGCTATTCGGTATCAGTCACCATCCGGCTGCGATCATCCAAAGCGCCCGGTGATGTAGTCCTCGGTTTGCTTTTCGCGCGGGTGACGGAAGATTTGCTCCGTTGCACCGGCTTCGATGAGTCGCCCTTCAAAGAAGAACGCGGTCTGGTTCGAGACGCGAGCCGCCTGTTGCATGTTGTGGGTCACGATCACAATCGTGTAGTCGCGCTTCAACGTGCCGATCAGGTCTTCGATGGCCTGCGTACTCTTCGGGTCAAGCGCGCTGGCCGGTTCGTCCATCAGAAGCACTTCGGGATCAGTGGCCAGCGCTCGCGCGATGCACAACCGTTGCTGCTGCCCACCGGAGAGTTCCAGAGCGCTTGAGCCGAGCCGATCCTTCACTTCAGGCCAGAGAGCCGACAGCTTCAGGCATCGTTCCACGAGGGCATCGAGCCGCCCACGGTTCCGCTCGCCGGACACACGCGGGCCATACGCAACGTTCTCGTAAATCGTCTTGGGGAACGGGTTGGACTTCTGAAACACCATCCCGACTCGCCTCCGAAGATCAACCACATTCATCCCGGACGCGTAGATGTCCTGACCATCGAGTTCAACCTTGCCCGTGAGTCGCGTGTCCTCGATCAGGTCGTTCATCCGGTTGAGAAGCCGCAACAGTGTACTCTTGCCACAGCCACTCGGCCCGATGAGAGCCGTCACCGACTGAGCCGGCACGGCAAGCGAGATGTCGAACAGCGCTTGCTTCTCACCGTACCAGAAGTTCACTCCGCGAATGGCGAACTTCTCGTCCGTGACTGTTGATGTGGGGGTTGCATCGACGACGTGGGGGAGGACGCTTGCGAGTTGCATGTTCACACGCCACTCCCGATCCGGGGATGATCCTCGTCAACTCCGAGTGTGTTCTACCCAACAAGTGTGAAGGAACAGCGAA
>JAKEEV010000037.1 GCA_022616395.1 Planctomycetia bacterium
ACGCCACCGATCACTCCGCCAGTTACTCCGTCAAAGATTGATCCGCGGAAGTTCCCCGATCACAAGTTCGACCAGGCCGCGGAGCGCAGAACCGCTGAGTGGGCGCTGAGAGTGAAGAACGAGAGTGGCGGCTTGACGCTGGAGATTTCCGAGCCAGACGGGGTGCCGCACGAAGTCGATAATCCCGTGCAGTTGACCGGGACATTCGTCGTCCGCAGACTCACGTTTTCTTTCGATGTGTTCGTCGATGACGAACTCCGCGCCAACCTCGCTGGCCTTTCGGGTCCGCTTGGTCTTCAGTTCGGCGATGGTGTTCAACTGACGGACAAGACGGTCTCCGGGATGGGCAAGATTCCGAAGCTGGAATGGCTCTCGATTACCAACGCCCCCAAGGTGACCGATGCGTGCCTGAGCGAGATTAGCCGCCACCCAGCACTTCAAATCCTCGAACTGGTGGATACAGGCGTGACGAGCGCTGAGCTGGTCAAGGTGATTCACGAGTTCTTCGCCTTGAAGAGCCTCTCGGTGGACGAATCGCTGGCGACCAACGAGCTGCTTTCGAGTCTCAAGGAACTCCCGACCCTTGAGCAATTACATTTGATCCGCGAAGGCTTGCTGCGCGAAGCTCGCCACGACAGTCTCCTCACCAAATCCGGGTTCGCATCGCTCAGCGCCCTGAAGAACCTCAAAATCCTCAACCTGTCCGGTCATCCGGTCGAGGACGACTGGCTCCCGACTCTCCACGCGCTTCCGCTCCAGACGGTCATCTTGACGAAGACGAACGTCACGCAGAGCGGACTGCGAGAGCTTCAGAAGAAGCTGCCGAAGTGCGCCATCACGCCGACGCCACTCGCTCCGCTCGCGCCTCCGAAGGACTGACGCCAGCCAGTCCCCGCGCTTCTCGTTCTCCGTACAACGACCAGTAACCGCTTTCCGTTGTACGGAGTCACACCATGCCGCTTGCTCTTCGCACGGGTTCCTGCGCGCTGGACTTTCTTTCGCTCGGCGCTCTCATTCACCGGCTCGATCCCGGAAACATTCCCTTTCGCAAGGCCCGCTCGTTCGACATTCACGTTTCCGGAGGTGAGTACAACGTCGCGGCCAACCTCTCCGACTGCTTCGGGCTGCGTACCGGAGTCGCGACCGCGATGGTCAACTACCCCATCGGCGAACTGGTACAGTGTCGCGTGCGCGAAATGGGAGTCACGCCGTTCTACAAGTTCTTCGAGCATGACGGAGTTCGCGGGCCGAACATCGCGACCGTTTACAGCGATCGAGGGCATGGCGTTCGCGCGCCGGTCGTCTTCTACAACCGCTCGAATGAAGCCGCTGCGCTGCTCAAGCCGGGCGACTTCGACTGGGCGAACATCTTCACCGGCGGGGTGAGGTGGTTTCACTCTGGAGGCATCTTCGCATCTCTCTCGGAAACCACTTCGGAACTTATCATCGAAGGAATGAAGGCTGCGAAAGCGCAAGGCGCGATCGTGTCGTTCGATTTGAACTATCGCGGAAAGCTCTGGAAGCCGATCGGAGGCGAGAAGCGCGCGGTGGAGGTGCTGAGGAAGATCGTTGCGAATGTCGATTGTCTTGTGGGGAATGAGGAGGACATGCAGAAGGGGCTGGGGATCAAGGGGCCAGAGGTGACGAAGAAGACCGAGTCGAAGCTCGACCCGGACGTGTTCTTCGGCATGATCGACCGAACCGTGGAGCAGTTCCCGAACATCAAGCTCGTTGCAACGACACTTCGCGAGGTGCATTCAACCAACCGGCACGACTGGGCCGCGGTTCTCTGGCTTGAGGGCAAGAAGTACACAAGCCCAACGTGTCACCTCGATGTGCTCGACCGCATCGGCGGCGGAGATGGATTCGCTTCCGGCACGATCTACGGTCTCATGAGCGGTCGCGATCCGCAGCAGGCTCTCAACCTCGGCTGGGCACACGGCGCACTCTTAACCACTTACCACGGAGACACCACAATGGCGACTCTCGCGGAAGTGGAAGCATTCGCAGCCGGCGGAGGAGCGCGCGTTCAGCGCTAGTCATTGGTCATTAGTCATTGGTCATTCGTCATCTACTCTCGTCGGGAGCGATTTGACTCGCCAAGACCACAAATGACCAATGACTAATGACTAATAACCAACTTCACTGTACCAGTTCGACCTCGAAGATGAGCGTTGCTCCGGGGGGAATGTCCTCACCCTGTCCCCGGTCGCCGTAAGCGAGTGCGGCCGGAACTACCAGTTTGCGAACTCCTCCGGGTTTCATCCCCGGAATCCCCTTTTGCCAGCCAGGAACCAGATCTCCCAATCTCCATGTGTTCGGCTTACCACGCGGTCGGCTGTTGTCGAATACTTTCCCATCCACGGTCCAGCCGGTGTAGTGAATGGTAACTTGCGCGCCCGGCTTGACCGGTTCGCCAGTGCCTTCCTTGAGGTCTCGGTACTTCAGTCCCTCGCCGATATCTTTGAGGTCAGGGTCGTCGGTGCCTCCATTAGACTTGTCGAAGGGCATCGGCTGGCCCGGTCCGGTGGTAACATTTCGCGGCGGGCTTACTTCCACGAGTTCTACCTCGTAGACGAGCGTGCTGTTGGCCGGAACCTTGTCGGTTCCGCGTGGGCCGAAACCTTTCTCCGGTGTGATGACCACCTTCCGCACTCCGCCCTGCTTCATCCCGATAATCCCCTCACTCAAACCCGGTGGAAAAAGCCCATTCACACCGGCTTTTCGTGGTTGGCCGCCTTTCTCCCGGCTGTTCTCGATGGTATTTCCGCCGAGCACCCAGCCCGTGACGTGGTACTTCACTTCTGCCCCCAACTTGCACGGTTCACCGACACCTTCCTTGATGTCGCGGTACTTCACGCCCGGAGCAGCTTCCTTCAAGTTCGGGTCGTTGGCTGAGCCATCGGAGCCATCGGACATTTTCCGATCGCTTCCGCCGGAGACGAGCGCCACCAGAGCCACGATCACCACGACTCCCGCCACCGCCGCGGCCGGTACGAGGATCCTCTTGAGTTTGTCCTTGTCAAAACCTTCCGGCTGAGTCTTGTCTGCTTGGGCCATCGCTTGCACCTCGCGAATGAAAGAAGAAAGTTGATAGCTGTTATAGCATCCGCAGTCGGGATAGGATCATCCTCACCACCCTTACGAGGATTCCCCATGCGTGTGTTCGTTCTCCCTGTTCTGCTGTCCGCGATGACCGCGATTGCGATGAGTCATTGCCCATCGCCCATCTGCGCCCAGGAGAAGAAAGACGAGAAGAAGGAGAAGGAATTGGCCAAACTACTCGACGACATCGAAGTCGCCATGAAGGAGAAAAAGTACGAAGCGGCTCTTGCTCTGTGCAAGAAGGCGGCGGAACTCGACCCGAAGAACCCGGCGATTCCCTTCGCGGCCGGGACAGCTCACACGGCTCTTCGAGAGAATGCGGAAGCGGTGAAAGCGTTCACACTGGTAATCGAACTGGAGCCGAAGGCGATTACCGCTCGTGACCGCCGTGGGGATGCGTACCTCAAACTTGGCAAGTTCAAGGAAGCGATCGCGGACTTCGACGCGTTCCTCAAGGAACGGCCAAAGGCGGCTCCCGATCACTGGCGTCGCGGAATCGCGCTCTATTACGCCGGGCGATTCAAGGATGGTGTGGATCAATTCGAGTTACACCGGAAGGTGAACCCGGAGGACGTGGAGAACTCCGTGTGGCACTATCTGTGCAATGCCCGCGCGAACACGCCCAAGAAAGCACGCGAAGAACTCATTCCCGTCACGAAGGACACCCGCGTACCGATGAAGGAAGTGCTGCAACTGTACGCGGGTAAGGTCAAGCCGAAGGATGTCCTCGACGCGGCGGAGAACGCGAAACTCGACGACGAGGACAGGAAGGAAGCCCGCTTCTACGCGAACCTGTACGTTGCGCTCTACTACGAGAGCGAAGGGGACGCGAAGAAGTGCCTGGAACACATGACGGTGGCAGTTGAGAAGTACAAGATCGGCCACTACATGTGGGACGTGGCCGACGTGCATCTGAAACTGCTGAAGGACAAGAAGAAGTGATTGGGCGAACGGCCGGCGTGAGCCGGCTGGTGAGACCTTCTGCGCTCCCACCAGCCGGCTCACGCCGGCCGTTCGCCTTCTTCCGCCACGCCTGGCTCGATGACGCGCATCGACTTCCATTTGCCTCCGCGGAAGCGGAACCAGAAGCACACGCTCATGCCGATGATGTGCGCGGTGGCGAACGCCCAGCACCAGTAGACGTTCCCTCCGAGGAACACCACGAGTGCCGTTGGGATCACCATCAGAGGCCACGCGAGCGAGAACGTCAGCAGCGTGACGTACTTCGTATCGCCCGCTCCGCGAAGAGCGAACGCGAACGAGAGGTTGATTGCGTCGGCGATTGAGAACACCGCGACGCACAGGAGCAACCCCGGCACGATCTTCGCGATCTCCGCGAACATCGCCGGGTCCTTGTCACTTTCAAAGACTGTCAGCAGTAGTCCCGGAATCGCCACATAGATCAGCGCGACGAAACACATGTAGCCGAATGACCATTTCAGGCCGGTGTAAGTGCTTTTCTCCGCGAGGTCCGGTCGGTTCTCGCCAAGCCTTTGACCGACCATGATGCAAATTGCCTGACCGAGGCCCATCATCGGCAGAAACGCGATCATGTTCAGACGCACAGTGAGTGTGGTCGCTCCGAGCGCTGCGTCTCCGAGTCGGCCAACGAGTTGCGTGAACAGGTGGAAGACCAGCACGTCGAGGAAAACTTGCATCCCGGCCGGTCCTCCGAACTTCATGAGCCGGCCGAATAGCTCGCGTTCGGGTTTCCAGCCCGAAAGCGTGTTGAACTCGTCGCGATACTTTCTTCTCAGCATGAGAGCCAGCGCGAAGATCGCTGCTGCCCACGAACCGGCGACCGTTGCCCACCCCGCGCCCGCGATTCCCATTTCGGGAATGCCCGCACGAGGAAAGCCGAAGATGAGTACGAGAGCAAGCGCGATGTTCACCGCGGTGCCGATGCCTTCGATGAGCAGAACCGTCCACGTCTGTCCGCGACCGGAGAAGAAACCGTTGATCGCGCCCATGACCAGCATCGGCAGAGCCGCGAAGCTCAGACATTGCAGATAGATCGTTTCGAGCCTCTGCATTTCGGGTGAGTGACCACCGAGTGAGATCAACCACGGCGAGAGCGGCACTACCACCAGAAACAGAATCCCCAGGACGACCGCGAAGTGAATTCCTTGCCACACCGCTGGACCAACGCGATGTGGACGAGCCGCTCCGGTGTATTGAGCTACGAATGTGGATGTGTAACCCGCCGTGACTTGCAATACACCGAAGAACAGCCAGTACCACATCACCGCCGGGAACGATGCGGCCATCGCCATCGGGTCGTACCACGACAGGAGCACGGTGTCCACGAACACCTGCACCGTCATGAAACTTTGGCTGAGGATGAGCGGCAGCGCGATCCTGAGAAGTTCTTTCGATCCGCCGGGTGTGGAGGTCGAGATCGGTGGAGAGTGAGTGATCGCTTCAGCTTCACCGGCGGCTTCGGTCGCGCCGATAGGTTCGGTGAACGGACCGGCGGGCATACCGTGATCCGGCTCGCGTATCGCGGTCGGGTCGGTTTTGAGTGTTGGCGGGTGGGCGGCGGGCTGGGTTTCTTCGGTCGCGGAGGATTCAACCGGATTGCTTCCCATACAGTCCGCCACCTTTCGGTTGTGTCGCTGCCCGATCACTTGATCGGCAGCAACCAGATGTTTCGGTACTGGACCGGGTGACCGTGGTCCTGAAGCAGGATCGGGCCGGGTGTGGAAGGATCGCCGCCAAGACCGGCCGTTGTGTTATCCACGGGAATAGGCACATTGTCGTGAATCTTGATTCCGTTATGAGACACGCTCATGCGGGCAGGTTCGGTCTTTTTGCCATTTTCAAACTTCGGAGATGTGAACTCAATATCGTAGGTCTGCCACACGGTCGGTGCCTTACACGCATTGACGCTCGGCGCGGCAACGTTGTAAATCGCTCCGCAATCGTTTTTCCCACTCTTCAGCCCGTAACTATCGAGTACCTGCACCTCGTACCGACCTTGCACATACACGCCGGAGTTTCCACGCCCCTGTCCCTTTCCGCCTGGCTCGTAGGGCACGCGGAACTCAACATGCAGCTTAAACTTTCCGCCGAACTTGTCCTTCGTGATGATGTCGCCGTGATCCTTCACGCCTTCCATCACGCCGTCCTTGAGCGTCCACTTCACCTCGTCCTTGCCGTTCTTCTTCACCCACTTCGAGAAGTCCTTGCCATCAAAGAGAATGATGGCACCCTTCGGAGGCTTGACGCTCTCCGCGTCCTTCAAGTCTTCGGGCTTCGCGGCCTTGAACTTGTCATCGAGCTTCCACGGATCGTCCGCGGCCAGAGCGACCGAAGCGAAGAGCAAGCAGAAGCAGAAGAGGAAACGCATGGGAAGCTCCTGAAGAGGGAGGGATGAGGGGATTGTATTGGTGAGCGTCGAGCCGTCAGGCCGACGGTGTTGTGTTAAATACCGTCGGGCTTACGCCTCGACGCTCACAAACTCGACGCTCACGAACTGTGCATTTCTTGTGTATACTGTCCGGCACCTCGTCGGAGACATCCCATGTTCCGTCTCACTCTCCTGTCGCTTCTTGCTCTGCCCGCTCTGGCTCTCGCTCAGCCTGCCACGCATCAGGTGAAGCTCAACGGCCACACGTTCACGTTGCCGAAAGACTTCACCATCGAAGTCGCGGCCGGCGCGGACCTCGCGCCGCGGCCCATCGCGTGCGACTTCGACGAAAAGGGCCGGCTGTACGTCACTGATTCCAGCGGCTCGAACGAGAAGGTCGCCATTCAGCTTGAAAAGAAGCCGCATCGCATCGTGCGACTCGAAGACACCAACGGCGATGGGAAGTTCGACAAGCAGACAGTGTTCGTGAAGAACGTGATGTTCCCCGAAGGTGCAATGTGGCTGAATGGCTCGCTGTATGTGGCCGCTCCGCCGCACATCTGGAAGTTCACCGATACGAATGATGATGGTGCCGCGGACAAGGAAGAGATCTGGTTCGATGGCAAGACGCTCACCGGCTGCGCGAACGACCTGCACGGACCGTATCGCGGACCGGATGGGTGGATTTACTGGTGCAAGGGCGCGTTCGCGAAGCAAGAACACACTGTCAACGGGAAGAAGTTCACCACGCGAGCCTCGCACATCTTCCGATCGAAGCCGGATGGCAAGTTTATCGAACCAGTGATGACCGGCGGAATGGATAACCCGGTTGATCTCGTCTTCACGCCCGGCGGGGACATCATCTTTAGCACCACATTCTTCCAACATCCGCGAGACGGCAAACGCGACGGTCTCATTCACGCGATCTACGGCGGTGTGTATGGCAAGGATCACGATGTTGTGTATGAGCATCCGTGGACAAGCCCGCAACTGATGCCGGTACTCACGCACATGGGACCGGCGGCACCCTGCGGACTTCACCGCTACGAAAGCGACCAGTTCGGCAAGGAATACGCGAACAACGTCTTCGCGTGCCAGTTCAATATGAGGAAGGTGAGTCGGCACGTTCTGATTCCGAAAGGCTCCACTTACGAGTCGAAGGATTCGGATTTCGTGGTCTCGGACAACATCGACTTTCACCCAACAGACGTGATTGAGGACGCGGACGGCTCGCT
>JAKEEV010000326.1 GCA_022616395.1 Planctomycetia bacterium
ATCAGCTCCTCCCACTTCGGCACTTCGGGGTGCTGATAATACTTGGCCGTGTCCCATTGCACTCCGTAATTGAAGGTGTTGTAACTCTTCGGATACCAATACTCCTTCGGATCGGCAGTGTGGATCAGCACGGGGACGCCGAGTTCGCCGCACCTTGTCCAGAACAGGTCCAGCCGCGGATCATCAATCCGCAGCAGCTTCCCGTCCGCATCTTTGAGATGCATTCCGAGGTTCTTCCAGATCTTGACCCCCTGCATGCCCAGGCGAACGTGCCGTTCGAGTTCTAGCACGATGTCGCCAAAGAACGTCCGCTCCTTGACAACGCGGCGGAAGTCCACTGTGCCGAACACCAGCACTCGATCGGGGAAACGCTTGCGGAGATCGAGCCAGGCGAGCAAGTTCGGTTCGGACCAACCGCCGCGATTCTGCCACCGCTCCGATCCGGAGGTTTCAACCAAGAGCACGTTGAAGGCCGTGACGCCGACGCGGTCGAGCACATCGAGCTCAGCACGCACCGACGCTTCGCTGGGAAATTGGGCATGGGTGTGAACGTTGATGACCCGGTAGGAACTCCTGTAGAGCTGTTTGGTGGGTGCTGGGGCGCGCGAATTCGACTCTCCTTCCGCGCGGACAAGCGCGTCGCCGACGAAGAACGCGATGGCAGGGACAGTGGTCGAGGCAGCGAGAAACTCACGCCGGTTGTATTGGCTGTCCTTCATGTTTCGTCTCTCCAACAGGAGTGGATAGAGAAGCGTGTTAGAGTGCCCACCAAGACCAGCGGCCTGTCGAACCCTCATTTCTTCGTTGCTAGCTTGTCCAGCTCCGCTTGGAACAAGGCTCGGTTCACAGCTAAGCCGTCCTCGAAGCAGGCTTGCGCTTCCTTGAGACGACCCGCGCGGGCGTAGGCGCGGCCCTGAGTCACAAGGATTTGCTGCTGGCCGTGCCGCGACCAGTTCTTGAACTCCGGCCCCAGCAGCTTGCGGATGCGTTCCGTGATCTCGATGGCCTTTTCCGGGTTCCCCGCGTAGACCCCGGCGGCGAGCGAGAGTATCCCGACGTTGTTCGGCTCAAGCTCTCGGGCTTTCTTGAACAGTTCATCGGTTCGTCCCTTCAAGTCCGGCAGATCCTTGCCGGCCAAGTGCGCCAACGTTGCCTGGAAGGCAATGGTGAGCGCGTCGTCTTTCTTGAGCTCCAGGGCGCGCGCCA
>JAKEEV010000327.1 GCA_022616395.1 Planctomycetia bacterium
CACAAATCCTGGGAAAACCAAGAAGAGGAGAAAAGCGGGGGGTGGCGGGGGGAGGGGCGCTTCAACACCCCGAAACGAGAACTGCTGACCTCAGCCGCCACCCCTTGATACTACTGTTACCCTCGCGGTTCGCCTGTGTTGTTGCTCACTTCGTTCGCAACCCGCTCGCGGAGCGAGCGAACCACACTCCAAGCAACCGCTCACTCCCTTCCGAACTCGATGTCGTTGGTGCCGATGTCCCAGACGAGTTCCTTCTTCCGTAGCGCGGTGGCGAGCGGGTCTTCCCACGAAGGTGCTCCGTTAATCGTTGGCGTGCGCGTTTCGACGTGGCCATCGGCGAAACAGACGTTCGCGATCCCATCGTGCCGGAAGTGCGTGTTCGGGAACTGTTGAGACGGCGCGGAGAGATACCAGTTCTCCGCCAGCTTGTCGAACGGAGGAGCGAACGGCACGTTGGCTGAATCGGCGAACGCGATTGTGTGCGAAGTGCCTCGGCGGTTGCTCACCGAGACAATCGTCTCCCCCGCGACATCCCAGTTGCTGAAGTTGTCGTTGTAAGCATAACTGGCAACCGGAATGTCGAACCGCAAGGTGAACCGATCCGGTGTGAACACCGGGCACTGCACGATCGCGCGGTTGCCTTCCAGATACGGCGAGAGAATGCCGTCGCTGGGGTTCATCCGTCGCGGTGGGCCGACGTTGTCGGTGATCCGCCCGAACCAGTACCAGTCGGTGTAAGTCAGCGCCGAATTCGACTTGATCGACGAGACCGTGAACCGGCCGCCGTTGGTGTCGGCGTGATTGTGGAGAGCCAGACCGAGTTGCTTGAGGCTGTTCTGGCACTTCACGCGGGTCGCTGCGGCTCGAACTTTCTGCACCGCGGGCAGGAGAAGTCCGATCAGGACGGCGATAATCGCGATGACAACAAGAAGCTCGATCAGCGTGAACGCTGGGCGAGCGGGGGGCATAAGCCACCTGATGGGAGAACTACGACGCAACACGGTTCGCTCCTTCTCGCCGGATCGGGCGAGGAGATTCGGGGCAGACCAGTGGCGCGGAGGAGGGAAGGTTGCCGCACACGCGGCGAGAACAGACCTGCCCGCTCGGAGACCCGGTCCGGAGCCCGAACGATGGATGTGCCCGATGGGCAGGTCTTCTGGCTTACGGCTCGTTGCGGTCTTGCTCGCCTTCCCGCGGTCTGCCCGCAGTGGCTCATGAGCAATCCCTGGCCGAACACAGCAGCGGCCCTGCGCCGGATTCACACCGGCTTCCCTCTTCATCCGCGGCGACGCCACGGAACCCATCAAGCGACAACTAACATACCCGCGAACTCTTCGCATTCAACA
>JAKEEV010000328.1 GCA_022616395.1 Planctomycetia bacterium
AAAACAGAAAACCGGGGGGTGGCGGGGGGAGGGGAACACCGCCCTCGGACGCGAGCGCTGATCCGCCCGCCTCTGACCCAACACAACAACCCATCCACCCACTCGGGTATGACTTCTGTTCTCTGTCCTCTGATCTCTGGACGAGGGGCCGAATAGCAGTTGATCTTTGCCCGTCTAGCCTTCTGACATAAACTGTCAGTTACAAACGGCCCATGTGGGTCAGGTTTCGCGTTACCCTGCTCGAATTGAGGGCTGTTCAAATGCGTCTGATCTGCGCAACGGCGCTTTCGCTGTCGCTGGGCCTGCTGGTTGTCCTCGCCCAGGACAAGCCGGCCGATCCGACCGCCGACCGCGCGAGCAAGTTGAGTACACTGAAGAAGAAATACGAGACCGAGCAAAAGGAACTGATCGAGCAGTTCAAGAAGGCGCAAACTCCGGCCGAGCAGCGCGGCATTCAGGCCGAGATGCGCGAACTGGCAATTATCTACGCGGGCAAAGTGTTGGCAATCGCCGAGGAGAACCCGAAGGACGACATCGGGTTCGACGCCAGCGTGTTTATCGTGAAGAGCGCCAGTGAAGTCGGGGTCTCCGGACCGGACATCGAGAAGGCCGTCGGGTTGATCACCGAACACCACGCCGCCAGCCCAAAGGTCAAGGAGGTTCTGCTCCCGGCCATGTGGGTTCGCAACGCGGGCACGAAGTTGCTCACGGCCGTGTCGGAGAAGAACCCCGACAAGGATACGAAGGGCACGGCATTCTTCCTTCGTGGGGTTCTCATCGCCCAGTCGGTTGATGGCGAGGAGGACGAGACGAAGGTCACGGCCCTGGTGAAGTCGGCGATTGATCTGTTCGAGCAGGCGAAGAAGGTCGCTCCAGACGCCAAGCTCGGAGAGGGCACGATCGGCAAGTTCGCGGACACCGAAATCGAAGGGATGAAGATCGTCTTGCAGTTGTTCGTCGGCAAGGTCGCTCCGGACATCGAGTCGATCCTGATAGACGGCAAGAAAGCGAAACTCTCCGACTACCGGGGCAAGGTTGTGCTTCTGGACTTCTGGGCGACATGGTGCGGACCGTGCGTGCGGATGATTCCACACGAGCGCGCGCTGATGAAGAAGATGGCCGGCAAACCGTTCACGATCATCAGCGTCAGCGTTGACGAGAAGAAGGAGACGTTGGAGAAGTTTATCGCCAAGGAGCCGATGCCGTGGGTTCACTGGTGGGATAAGGGCGAGCAGAACCCGGTGCTGACAAAGTATCGCGTGCAGTCATTCCCGACGCTCTACCTCATCGACCACACCGGCGTGATTCGGTACAAGTGGCTCGAAGCTCCCGAGGACACAGACCTCGACAAGGCCGTCGAATCTCTGGTGAAGTACGCCGAGAAAAAGTAGACTTTCGTAGGACAGGCATCTTGCCTGTCTGCCTTTCTAGGAGCCGGAAGCGTCAGCGACGGTACTTTCCAAAACCCCCGTCGCTGACGCTTCCGGCTCCGATAGGAGAGGCTTCCAGCCTGTCCTACTAATCCCAACACTTGCCCACTTGCGGTGTTCTGTTAAGTGTGAGCTTCGTTCCGAGCGGCGATTGTAAGATCGCCGCTCGTGGCGTCTCGATGGTGTCACTCTGGCGAGGTCATCATGCGCACTCTGTTGCGATTCGCTTCGGCCGCGCTGTTTGGCGCGCTGTGCAGTTTCCTGCCCGCGGCTGACCCGCCTCCTCCGCTGGTCAAGCCTGTTGTCCCGGCGAACAAAACAACACGCGCCCGCATCGCGGTGATCGAGGACAAGAAGACGAACATGCAGTTCAAGGCCCAGATTCCCAAACCGCAAGGGAAGAAGGGCCAGATGATCGACGTCAAGGTGATGCTTGAGACGCTGCCCAATGTTGGGCAGGTCACTTTGAAGAAATGGAAGGCGTGGGGCTTTGAAGTTCCGCCCAACCGCGTCGGCGTACTCCCCGAACTCATCATTCCGGCCGCTCAGATTGCTCCGAAGCCCACGAAGGGTCGCGACATCGAGATACGCATCACCAACGTGAAGCTGGAAATCAAGGAACTGCCCGGAGGAGGAGATTTGATCGGCGGGTGCGATATGTACCTCTGCCTTCGCGATCTCACCGGCGGATCGGACCGAGTTCTCCAACCGCGAGTCTACTTCGCGGATCGGTTTTTTGAACTGACTGCCTCGAATGCCGCGCTCAAGCGACTGAACACCGGCGCTACGACCTCGCCCGATCCGATGGCAACCCCCGACGATGGATTGGTCCCACTGGTCCCCGCGGTCGGTACGATGAGCGGCGCTCAACTTCCTCTCTTCTCCTTCGCCTCGGTGAACGGACTGACTCAGTACAAGACGCCAACGGGAAAGATGGAGAAGATCAACGCCGGGGTGTCGTCTACTTCCAATTACGCGGCACCTGGAATCACGATGACAGTGAATACGGCTCTTGGGTGTGGGGTGGAAATGGAGAAGGTGCCCGCGGAAGGCGCTCCAGTGGCCGGAAAGGTAAAGGAACTGCGTTTGGGGCTGCACACGGGTTTAGGGTTCAAGGTGCAGAAGGATTTGGTGCTGAAGGACGTTGTGGTCACCGTGGTCGATGACAAATCGCAGTCGTTCATCTGGCTCGGCCCGCGATTCGTCGAGGAGTTCTTCAAGGACGGCGTGTACGGCTGCGGTTCGGATGGCGTCTGGCGTCTGCATGGTCGTGTAAAGGCCGATTTGCTCCAGGACATCAAGACTCGAATGCCTCCCAAGAAGCCCTAAACAGAACGCTACGCGGCAAGCCGCGCGCGGGTGTCTATACTTCCATTATGGACACCGGCGCGCCAATTTCGTTCGACACGAGGCTGGTGGAAACACCTCCGGGCGGCCCGCTGGCGGTGGAACTGATTCCCGCGCCTGATCCGTGGGATGTGGCGCGAAGGCTCGCGCACCTTCCTCAACTCCTCTTCCTTGACTCCGCAGAGAAGCATCAGGAAAGGGGAAGGTATTCGTATGTCGCGGCTGAGCCGGTGCGATTTTACAGCCAACGCGAACACTCCCGATCAATGGTCGTCGGGCGACAGAAAGCTTGGAACATTCTGGACAGTTTCTTGCGGGGTGCAACGAAATCGGTAACCCACC
>JAKEEV010000329.1 GCA_022616395.1 Planctomycetia bacterium
CCAAAGAAGATCGCCGACAGCGAAGCACCGGCGGGTGTGAACTACAACCTCTGGCTCGGCCCCGCTCCGAAGCGGCCATTCAACGTGAACCGCTTCCACCGCACCTGGCACCTCCACCGCGACTACGGCAACGGCGACATCGGCAACGATGGCATTCACGATCTCGACATGGCCCGCTTTGGGCTTGGCGAAACAACGCATCCCGTGAAGATCACCGCGCACGGAAGCCGCGTCGATCTGGAGGCCGACGTTCGCGAGTGGCCGGACAACATGCAGGTGACTTATCAGTACGCCAGCGGCAAGGTGCTGATCTACGAGGACCGGCAGTGGACTCCTTACGGCTTGCACGGCGTCGATAGCGGAAACGCGTTCTACGGCACGAAGGGGTACATGATCTTCTCGCGTCGCGGATACTTTCAAGTGTTTCTTGGCCCGAAGGAAGAGAAAGGGCCGGCGATGGGCGAACCGGGCCGCGTGAGTCAGCCCGCGCCAATCCACATGGCGAACTTCCTCGACTGCGTGCGCACGCGCAAGACGCCGAATGCGTCGGCGGAAGTGGCTCACCTCTCGTGCGCGCTCACGCACCTCGGCAACATCGCTTACCGCACCGGTCGCGTGCTGATGTTCGACCCCAAGACGGAAACCTTCCCCAACGACCGCGACGCGACCGCGCTCTTGACCAAGGAATACCGCAAGCCGTGGGATGTGCAGTGATCAGAGCCGCGGCCGTCAGGGAGCGCAATCAGAGCCGCGACCGTCAGGGAGCGAAGCAAGAACGCTCCCTCACGGTCGCGGCTCCGAAAGACGCTCGGCTCGTTACTCTCCTGGAGCTTCCATGTACCGGATGCAATTCATCGCGCTGCTTTCTCTACTGGCGCTGCCGGAGTTCGTCTCCGCTCAGGAGAAGGTGAAGGTGTTGAAGGTGACCACGCCCATGAGTCCGCCGACGTGGGCACTTCTGGAGCGCGAAGTGCTCAAAACCAGTTCCGAAGGCTGCCGACAGTTCTACGACAAGTATTTCGATGATCGCGGATGGCTCTTGTGCGTCGAGCGCTGGGGCGGTGACGATGGGCCCGATGACGCCATCGAGAATTGCAACGACTGGCCGATCCTGCACGCACTCGGCGGCTCGGATGATGTCCGCAAGCTCTACTTGAAGGCATGGGAAGGCCATCTGAGGCAATACACGCTCGCGAAGACCACGCAGGTTCCCTTCGCCAAAGACGGGATGTATTACAAAGAGTTCCCGGTGATGTTCGACTGGCTGCATCACGCCGAAGGCTTGACCGTCTTCCAGATGCAAGGGCTTTCGCACCCGCAGGACGCGAAGTTCCTCACACGCGCGCGCCGATTCGCCGGGTTCTACCTCAACGAAGACGCAGGCGCGCCCAACTACGACCCCAAGCACAAAATCATTCGCAGCATGTTCAATGGCAGTCGCGGCCCACTTCTGCGAAAGGCCACCGCAATCGACTGGGCCGGCGATCCGATCGAAGTGAAGAACCGTTTCGACCTCCGACACGGCGAACGCAGCTACGAAGAAATGCTCGCGCACTTCAAGGATTACAACGACATCATCGGCGACCACCCGCAGAACCTGATGGCGACTTCACTCGCGCTCACCGCGAACATGGCCACGGGAGAAGCCAAGTACAAGGACTGGATTTTGGAATACGTCGGCGCGTGGCGTCAGCGCATCCTCGATAACGATGGCATCATCCCGACCAACATCGGCCTCGATGGAAAGATCGGCTCGGCCGCGGGCGGAAAGTGGTACGGCGGCGTTTATGGTTGGGGCTTCAGCGTCGAAGTTCCGCAGACGGGCAAGCTGGCCCACCGCAACAACCACTTCCTCGGACTCAACGGCTTCGGCAATGCGTATCTACTCACGGGCGATGATAAATGGCTCGATCCGTGGCGCAAGATGATCGACAAGGTCAACGCGCAAGCAAAAAGAACCGCGACAGGCGAAACGCTCTATCCGCACATGTTCGGAGACAAGGGATGGTACGACTTCACACCGGAGAAGTACAAGCACGGAGCGGAAGAAATCTGGTACTGGTCGATGAAGGACGCGGACCGCGAGCGCTTGCCGCAAGATGGCTGGATCGCATTCCTTCAGGGGAAGAATCCGAACTTCCCCGAACAGGCTCTGCGTCAGGATTTGGAAACGATCCGCAAGAAGATGGCCGGTGTGCGCGCTGACAAGACCACACCCGACACGCGACTCGCCGATGACCCGATGCGATTTAACCCCGCGACGGTCGCCAATCTCGTGCGGCTCACGCTCGGCGGACTACATCACGGCAACCGCACGCTGGTGCTTCATACTCGTGTGCGTTACTTCGACCCGGTGAAGCGTCGACCGGGGTTGCCGAACGATGTGGCCGCGCTCGTCGAGAAGATGACAGGCGATGAAACCGTGTTGACGCTCGTGAACCTCAGCCCAATCCATTCGCGTCGAGTCATCATTCAGGGAGGCAGCTACGGCGAGCATCAGTTCACAACCGCGACCGCGGACAAAACAACTCTCACCGTGAACGGCAAGCATCTTGAAGTCGCTCTCGATCCGGGAGCCGGCGCTCAGATCAAGCTCGGCACGAAGCGCTACGCTCAGCAGCCGACGCTCGCCTTTCCGTGGTGAGTTATTCATCCGGGAATATCCGAAAAGTGGTGTATGTGCTCTGCCCGGACGAGCCTCTACACGGGTGGAACGACGCTCTCATGTGGCAACGATATGAGCCATCCCGCAATCCGAAACGTCTTGCGCGCTGCGGCTCTGACTGATCCGGCCGGAGCAGCCGACGCGGACTTGCTCGGTCGGTTCGCCGCCACACGCGACGAGTCCGCGTTCGAGTTGCTCGTCTGGCGACACGCGGCCCTCGTTCAGCGCGTCTGCAAGGCGGTTCTGCGCGATCACCACGCGGCCGAAGACGCGGCTCAGGCCACGTTCCTTGCCCTGGCGCGCAAAGCTCACACGTTCACCGGCCGCGGATCGGTGGTTGGGTGGCTCTACCGAGTCGCGAGGAGGATCGCGGTTCGACTGGCGAAGAATCAGGCCCGCAGGCCGACCAGTTCACCCGAACTGGACCGCGTGCCGAGCGCTGAGACGCAGCCTGAATCTTCCCCCGACGAACTCGCAGCACTCTGTACTGAAGTGGACCGACTGCCGGAACGCTATCGGATTCCGATTCTGCTGTGCTTCTTTGAAGGTCTCACACATCAAGAAGCAGCACGCAGAACGAACTGGCCGGTGGGGAGTATCGCGGGTCGGCTCGCTCGCGCGAAAGACATTCTTGCGCGTCGGCTTTCGCGAAAAGGTGTTGGTCTGGCAGCCATCACACTCGCGATGCCAGCCGGGAGTTTCATCGGTGGCACTGCTCACGCGGCAGCCACATTCACTGCCTGCGAGGAGAGTTTTGGGTGGATTGGTGTGTTACTGATGTTTGGGTCGAAAGGCAGAAAAGGCACGACCCAAACACCAGACACACCAATCCACCCAAAACTGCGCGAAGTCGTTCCAGGTGTCGATTCGTCCGTCATCCAACTTGCCGAAGGAGCACTGAAGACCATGACTCTCTCAACCTGGAAACTCTCCGCCACGGCAGCCGCGCTTGTGTGTGCCGTTACTGCTGGCGTGTGGGGATTCACGACTTCGCCGGTTCCCGCACCGATTCCATCACAACCCACTTCGCCTGTGGCTGCTTCGGTTCCCGAACCCAAACCGCCAGCCGCAGGCGAGCGCGTCGCGGACGCCAAGCAACGCGCGCAGAGTCGGAACAACTTAAAGCAGATCCTCATCGCGCTGCACAACTATCACGACACCAACGGCTTCTTCCCGCAAAACATCACGGATGACAACGGCAAGCCACTCTTGAGCTGGCGTGTCCAACTCTTGCCGTATGTGGAAGCAGACAATCTCTACAAACAGTTCAAACTGGATGAACCGTGGGACAGCGACAACAACAAGAAACTCCTCACCGAGATGCCGGTTTGCTTCCGCGTCGGCTTCGAGCCGAAGGACTCGACGAAGACCTATTATCAGGCGTTCGCGGGCACAGGAACGGCCTTCGATCCGAACAAGCAGATCAAGATCACCGACATCACCGACGGGACATCAAACACAATCGCGGTGATCGAGGCCGGCCCGCCGGTCGAGTGGACCAAGCCGGTTGACCTGCCCTACGATCCGAAGAAGTTGCCGAAGCTGGAAGGACCATTCAAAAACACAATCATCGCCGCGACCGCTGATGGAGCTACTCACCCGCTCGTGCCGGACATCGACGAAACGAGCCTCCACCGGCTGATTGGAATCGCGGATGGCGAGGTTGTTTCGCTCGACGAACTCCGAGCCACGTTCCCGCTCACGAAAGAAGAGGTGCAAGCCGCTCAGGACATGCTCAAGCAGAACGAGAAACTCATCACCGCGATTGGAGATCAACTCCGCAGTCAGCAGAAGTTGCTCACGGAACTCGCGAAGAAGGCGAACCCGAAGGATCCGATTCAGGGAATCGACTTCGAGCGAATTCAGAGAATTCAAAACGAACTGGAATATCTTCTGCGTGTCCTCAAGACGGAGACACAGGAGTTGCAAAAGCAACTTGATAAGAAACCCGATCCTCCTCCGCCCGCGACTCCGAAGAAGTAGTGTGTTGTCACACCCGCTCCCTTGCGGTCGCGGCTCGTTTGATATTAACGAGCCGCGACCGCAAGGGAGCGGTGATTCTGTGCGAGAGACGCAGAATCTTGGAAGCGAGACGGTTTGGAAACCAACTCGAACGAACGGGAATAATGAGGATTACAGGCTCGGTTTGGGGTACGAATACATCGGGATTCGTGTGCCCTCCCAAACCCGAGCCGAGTCATGTCACCAACCTCACACGCGGCCATCGCGGCTTTCGTTCTCCTGGCACTTCCGATACTTCACTCGTCTTCAACCGCGGCACCACTTCGCCACGGCGAGAGCAACGCATCGCTTTCGGTCGCCGCGGTCAGCGAGCGAACCGTGCGCATCGCGCTCACTCCGCTCGACGAGAAGGGAAAGATGCGAGCCGGTTCCGCTTCAACAGCACTCGTCGAGCAGAAGATCGACACGAAGTTCCAAGTTCGCGAACTCGCTGAAGCGCAAGATGTCGAGGTGGGGAAACTCCGGGTCCGCGTGAAGCCCAACCCGCTGACCGTGACCGTAACCGGCCCGGATAACAAAGTCGTTCAGGAACTGGTCATCACCGAGGCCGATGGCTCGGTCACCTTCCGCACCGCGGCTCCGGTGCTGGGACTTGGAGAAGGCGGCTTCCAGTTCGACCGCCGCGGACACTATTTCCGGCTCGTCAACGGACAGGTTTCGCCGAAGGGCGGCGCACCGCTCGCCACACATGGCGGCACAATCGTTGTTCCGTTCGTCATCGGAACCGAAGGCTGGGCGCTGTTCTTTTCTCGACCGTTCGGCGAGTTCGATTTCCGCAACGGAAGCGAGCCGAAGGCCCAAGACCTCAAACAGGCTCGGTTCATTCCGCGAAAGGATTCCGCCGGCCGCGAGCCGCTTCTCGTCTTGCTCGTCACCGCTGTTACTACGAAGGGCCGCTTGTGGATGTGCCGAACGTGCGCCCGTGGAGTCTTCATCGCAATGGCTATGCGGGCGTGCAGCGCTATGGCGGGTGGATCTGGTCGGGCGATGTGCAATCGCGCTGGGCGACGCTTGCCGCTCACGTGCCGGTTGGCGTGAACTACTCGCTCTCCCTCACGCCGTTCTGGGGCACAGACACAGGCGGATTCTACCCGACGGCCGATCTGACAGGCGAACTCTATGTTCGGTGGTTCCAGTTCTCCGCATTCAACCCGCTGTTTCGCTCTCACGGCCGCACGTGGAAGACTCGACTCCCGTGGGGTTGGAACACCGGAGACACGGGGCCGGTCGAATCGAATTTCAAGTTCGACCCTGCGGAACTCAAGAACCCGGAGGTTGAACCAATCTGCAAGAAGTATCTCGAACTCCGCTATCGGTTGCTTCCTTACAACTACACGCTCATGCGCGAAGCATGCAATACGGGTCTTCCTCCAATGCGAGCACTCTGGTTGCACTACCCTGGTGACCCGGC
>JAKEEV010000330.1 GCA_022616395.1 Planctomycetia bacterium
AAGACCAACCAGCGCGAAAGCGGCCGCTGGTACACGCGTTCGCTCAACAACGACAAGGCTCACTACATCACCAACGCCGGTACCGCGTTCTGCGTGCTCGCCTTGAGCGAAGCTGGCGTTCGCTGACGCGCCCCGTCGTTGGTCATTAGTCGTTGGTCATTAGTCATTGGTCATTGGTCATCCGTCCTCGTGGGAAGAGATGTGGTTCGCCAAGTGACTAATGACTAATGACCAACGACCAATGACTACTTGAACGCTTCCCACTCCTTGCCAAGCACCGCGGAGGCGATTTTGAGCTTCAGGATTTCGTCGGTGCCTTCGTAGATGCGGCACACTCGCACATCCATGAGGTGACGGGCAGGGCGATAGAGCGGACTCCACCCCTTGCCTCCCCACACTTGAACCGCACGGTCGGCCGCGTCCCACGCGGCATTCGCAGCGAAGAACTTTGCCTGAGCCGAGAGTAAATCCGCCTCGCGAGCCAGTTCCTTGTCGTTCGGGCTATTCGCGGACTTCTCTTTTGCGTCAGCGGCGCGAAGAACCATCGACTCGCTCGCCACGCGATCCATTTCGATCATCGCGATGTGCTCTTGCACCAACTGGTGCCGTGCGATCTCCTTGCCGTGCTGCTTGCGCATCTTCGAGTATTCAATCACTTCCGCCAAGCAATCCTCGATCACTCCCAAGCATCCCGCCGCGACGCTCAACCGCCCGCTGACAAGCGTGCCCATCGCCACTCGGAAGCCATCGCCTTCCGTGGCGAGCAAGTTCTCGGCGGGGACGATGCACTCGTTTAACTGGAACATCGCGGTGTTGGAAGTGGGCATTCCCATCTTCGCGTTGGGGGCGAAGCTCTCGACCTCGAAGCCGGGTTGCTTCGTATCGAGCACGAACGCGGACATGCGTTTCTTCGGATCATCGAGCGAACCGGCCGGGTAGCCAAACACGATGATCGCGTCCGCGACTCCTCCGTTGGAGATGAGGTACTTCACGCCGTTGAGGATGTACTGGTTTCCTTTCTTCTCGTAAGTAGTGCTCATCTCGCGCGGGTTGCTTCCGGCTTCCGGCTCGGTGAGGCCGAAGGCGAGTATCTTCTCTCCGCGAGCGGCTGCGGGGAGATACTTCTTCTTCCCCGCGTCGCTTCCCCACGTCTGAATCGGGTACGCGCCGATACTGAGATGCCCGGAGAAGAACGTGCGGACGGGAGTTCCTTCGCGACCGATGCGTGCGAGCGCTTTGAAGTAGCTCACGTTGTCCGCCCCGCGCCCGCCGTATTCAGCGGGAATGCTCATGCCGAGCAAGTTGTATTTCTTTGCCAGCGGAACAACCTGCTCGTTGAACTTCCGCTCCGCGTAGCACAACTCTTCGACCGGGCGGACTTCCTGACAGAACGCCTCGACATCAGCGGCAAGTTTGGCGGCATCGAATGGCATGTGTTCCTCGCGGAGAGGGGAATTCGGATAGGGGAATTGTACGCGCGGAACTTTCCGTTTAACCCAGATCCCAGAGCGTGATGGTTCCCTTCTGCCCGCTCCCGACGGCCGCGATGTTCCCGTCAGGGGAGACCGCGAGGCAATCTAAGCCCCCAGTTTGGAAAGTGTAGGTTCGGTCGAGGGTGAGTGTGGAAGTGTCCCAGCATTTCACGGTCGCATCGTGGCTTGCGGTCCAGAGCCGCGAACCATCCGGCGTGAGTGCCATTCCGGTAATGCGTCCGTTGTGTCCCTTCAGTTTCGTCTCATACAGAGTCGGTCGCAGTGTGTACACGACCACTTTCCCACCCACGAGAGCGAAGAGTCTGCGGCCGTCTCCGGAGAACGCGAGATCGTCCGGTTCGTAATTGTTCTTCCCCCACGGTCCGTAGCTGATTGGAGACTGGTTGGGCGTCGGCGGCCACTGGTGGATATGCAAGCCGAAAGCGACCCGCGAACCGTCCGCGGAGACGCACAGCGAGTGCGGGCGCGGCCAACAGTCAGCGGGAAGCGAGTTCAGCGAGGTTCCGTCCGAGTAGCGATACTGGGTGAGGGTTGGCGCTGTGTGTGGCGCTGTGCTCGTGGCTGTTCGTGTGAGTGTGAACACCGATTCGCCATCTAGAGCTGGCTTCACCGAAAGCACTTCCAGAATTGGATGCGTGAACGCTTCTTCTTCGCGCGACAGGTCGAGGAACACCAACCCGCGCTCGTGTTGAGCGACGACCGCTATCTTGCCGTCGCCAGAGACCGCCAGCCATCGGAGCGTTTTGTAAAAGATCGCGGGGGAAACGATTCGCCCTTC
The DNA here is from genome assembly GCA_022616395.1 of Planctomycetia bacterium. Classification (GTDB taxonomy): domain Bacteria; phylum Planctomycetota; class Planctomycetia; order Gemmatales; family Gemmataceae; genus Gemmata. The sequence continues at coordinate 2,272 of JAKEEV010000330.1, forward strand.
CGGTCGAAGCGAGATCGCGAGCTGTTCCGCACCCGCGAGCGGATCCCACACCTTCACCAGTTCATCGCTGCCAGCGGAAACGAGGAACCGCCCGCCCGGCCCGAACGCCAGCGACGTGACCGCGCCTTCGTGCGCTTGCCAGATAAACATGACGGACTCCTGAGTAGTCCTCACGCTCCGCGTGAGGTGCTTTTCCTCATGCGGAGCGTGAGGACTACGATCAAGAGACCTCGCATACGCCTGCGGTTCACTTCCACGCGGCGAGTAGCTTCGTGTGGTCAGAGAGATCAGCGAAGAGCAAATCCGGGGTGCAGTCGGCCAACTCTTCCAGCGGGTGCCAGCCGGTTGCCACTGCCACGGCGTTCGCGCCGATGGCTCGCGCGCAGCTCACATCGTGCGGCGTGTCCCCGATCACCCACACATCAGACGGGTTGACCTCACGAGCCAGATGAGCACACACGCACGCAAGCGCGCTCCGAGCCACATCGTCACGCTCGAAGTGTTCATCGCCAAAACCGCCGCACGGGAAGTAATCCCACAACCCGAAGTGATTGAGCTTCAGTTGCGCTCCGGCCCGTACGTTCCCGGTCAGCAAACCAAGCAACATGTCGGGTTTCCCCGATACCGCGCCAAGCAACTCCGTCACACCGGGGCACACCTTTCCCCCGCGACGCTTCAAGCTTTGCGGCAAGTGCCCCAGATACGCTTCGCGCATCTTCTGCTGATTCTCAGTGCTCTGGTCGATTCCGTGAATGCGAAGAAGGTCGCGCGCAATCGCGAAGTCCGTGCGCCCACTATAGGAGACGGTGTCTCGAATCGCGGTGATCCCAAACGCGGAGCGCAGAGCCGCTTCCATCGCCGATTTGCCGGCTCCACCAGTGCGAATGAGCGTCCCGTCAATGTCAAAGAGAATGATTGGCATCTCGGCGTTATACTGAGTTCGGAATGCGGAATTCGGAATGCGGAATCAAAGACCGGAACCGGATGTCTTTGGTTTTTATTCCGCATTCCGAATTCCAC
>JAKEEV010000331.1 GCA_022616395.1 Planctomycetia bacterium
CACACCACGATAATCAGAGCCAGCATCACAGCGTACTCAACAGCCGTCGGGCCATCTTCCGCCTTCACGAACGAAACCAAGCTCTTGGTCAAACCACGCATCGGACTCTCCTCGAACAAAGGGGTTGGATCAGGCACCGCGAACGAATCGTTCGGGTTGTTCGCTCAGACAGTGTGTGGCAAGTCGGAGCGATGATACAAAAGTACCTAGCTCACGCTCGGAAGCCGTGCAAACCACCGAATCATTTTTTTCACCCCGATTCCTTCAGTTTCGCGCCTCCGCAGAATCGGCACCCGTAGCCACCTCTGGCTTGATCTGGATAAAGACTCAATCCAGAGGCACCGAGCCGCTGTTGAGATGCTGAACGCTGTTGAGGGTTGACCATGTCTGAAAGTTCCCCGCGAACAAGTTTGACAACCACAGGCGGAACGAGCCGCGCGCCGAACCGCGCGATGCTTCGCGGAGTTGGCTTCACCGACGAGGACTTCGAGAAGCCGGTCGTGGGTGTTGCGTCTCTCTTCAGCGACATCACTCCCTGCAACGCGCACCTCGACCGACTCGCGGAGAAGGGGCGCGAAGGAATTCGCGCCGCGGGGGGCGTTCCGCAAACCTTCGGCGCTCCCACGGTGTCTGATGGGATCAGCATGGGCCATCGCGGAATGCGCTACTCGCTTGTCTCACGCGAAGTGATCGCCGATTCAATCGAAACGGTCTGCGGCGCGATGAACCACGACGGGCTTGTTGCCTTCGGCGGCTGTGACAAGAACATGCCGGGTTGCGTGATGGCAATGGCCCGACTGAATATCCCCGCTGTGTTCGTCTATGGAGGAAGTATCCTGCCCGGTGTTGGTCCGAGCGGAGAGGATGTGGACATCGTGTCCATCTTCGAGGCCGTGGGGAAGTTCCAGGCGGAGAAGATCGACGCGAAGACGCTTCACAAGGTCGAGTGCGAGAGCTGTCCGGGTCACGGCTCGTGCGGAGGAATGTACACCGCCAACACGATGGCCAGCGCCATCGAAGCAATGGGTCTGAGCTTGCCCTATAGCGCCAGTAACCCCGCGGTCAGTGCCGCGAAGGAACGAGAAGCGTTCCTGGCGGGTCAAGCTGTTGGGAGGTGCATTGCAAAGAACATCCGCCCGCGAGACATCATCACGCGCAAGAGTCTGGCGAATGCCTACACGCTTGTGCTGGCTCTTGGTGGAAGCACAAACGCCGTGCTTCACCTCATGGCGATCGCGCGCGAAGCAGGAGTTCCGTGGACGCTCGAAGACTTCGATGCTCTGGGAGCAAAAGTTCCTCACCTGGCGGACCTGAAACCGGGTGGTCAGTTCGTGATGTTCGATCTCTACCGCGTCGGTGGAACGCCGGCTGTTCTTCGCGCTCTGCTCGACAGGGGATACTTGCATGGCGACTGCATCACGGTCACGGGAAAGACTCTCGCGGAGAACCTGGCGGAAGTGCCGAGTGTGTTCGCCAAACCTCAGCGCGTGGTGAAGCCGTTTGATGCACCGATGTTCGATCACGGCATCATCGTCGTGCTGAAGGGCAATCTCGCGCCCGAAGGAGCGGTCGCGAAGGTCGCGGGCTTAAAGCAGCGATCAATCACCGGACCCGCGAAAGTGTTCGATGGAGAAGAAGCGTGCTTCGAGGCGATTGGAGCGCGAAAGATCGTCGCGGGGGATGTGGTTGTGATTCGAGGAGAAGGACCTGTCGGTGGACCGGGAATGCGCGAGATGCTTTCGATTACGGGAGCACTGATGGGTCAAGGACTGGGCGAAAGCGTTGGGTTACTCACCGATGGGCGATTCAGTGGAGGCACACACGGTCTGGTTGTGGGTCATGTTGCTCCTGAGGCGTGGACCGGCGGACCGATCGCGCTTGTGCAAGACGGAGACTCGATCACCATCGACGCGGACAGGAAGTTGCTTCTCTTAAACATTCCCGACGCCGAGCTTCAAGCGCGCAAGGGGAAGTGGAAGGCTCCCGCTCTACGAGTCGAACGCGGAGTGCTGGCGAAATACGCGCGCCTCGTCAAGTCCGCCAGCGAAGGAGCCGTAACGGGGTGACATTATGGCGACGAAACTGATTACCGTCGAAGAGACGTATGCGAGCGACGAGGGGTTGCACCTTCAACCTGGAGTGTTGCTGTCGTGGATGATCGCGCAGGCGGAGTTGAAAGGGTTGATGCGAGGCACGGCCCTGGAACTCCGCCGCCCGAATGGTTCGGTGTTCCGCACAACCCTCCTCACCTGCGGAGCAAGTGTGACACGCGGGGAAGACGGACGGTTCTACGTTCCAGGTGACGAAAACGGACCAATCTGGACAATCGTATTCACCTTGCCTCCTGAAGTGCGTCCAGAAGACGTTCCGCCCGGTACCGAGGTGTGGGTCGAGTCGCCACCAGCGGAGAATCGTGGCTTCCCTGACCAACCCTCTGGTACACTTCCACCAGAGGAGTAGCCGTGTCTGATGTCCCGACGATCTCTGGGTGGGAAAGGGTGGCTCTGGCCGTGGAACAGGTGCGCGATCGACTGCGCCGGGCCGTGGCCGCGCTGGAAGGCGCGAACATTCCCTACGCGGTGATCGGCGGGAACGCGGCGGCCGAGTGGGTTGGACGCATCGATCAGGCCGCGGTTCGCAATACCCGCGACGTGGACATTCTCCTTCGCCGAGCGGACTTCGATGCCGCGAAAGCCGCGATGGAATCTGCCGGGTTCGTCTATCGCCACGCGGCGAGTATCGACATGTTCCTTGATGGCCCGGATGCGAAAGCACGAGACGCCGTTCACATTGTTTTCGCCAACGAGAATGTGCGTCAGGACAGCATTCTTCCGGCACCAGATGTAACTGAGAGCGAACCAGGAGCAAGCTTTCGTGTGGTTTCGCTTGAAGCACTCGTGCGCATGAAGTTGACCGCGAATCGACGCAAGGACCAAGTTCACCTCCAAGACTTTCTCGATGTCGGGCTGATCGACTCGACCTGGCCGGCACGCTTCCCCACGGAGTTAGCCGCCCGATTACAGCACATCATCGACACACCTGACGGCTGACCGCATCTCCGCGGCGCGATACACTGGCCGGTGACCCGTTCCATCTGAAGAAACCCGCGCCAGGAAGGACCATCATGTCGCGATTAACGCTTGGTCTCGGTACTCTCATCGCGCTTGCGGCGCTCGTTCCGCTGATTCCAGTTCAAGGCGGAACCGCGGACGCGTCTCTCCCGATACAGCATGTGAACGCGGATCGCGAAGCCCCCGCCGAGCAGCCCACCGACTGCGCTCCCGATCCGAAGGCCGATGCGGAACTGGTGAAGACCGCTCAGTCGTTATTCAAAGACCTCAAGACGGTGACTCTGGAGAACGGTCTGCGCGTGTATCTGCTCCCCATCAAAGGCGCGCCGACTGTCAGCGCAATGGTCGCGTATCGCGTTGGTTCCTCGGACGAGGAGAAGGATCAGACAGGCCTTTCTCACTATCTCGAACACCTCATGTTCAAGGGGACCGCCAAACTCTTCCCCGGAGACATCGACCGACTCACTCAGCGCAACGGCGGAAGGAACAATGCCTACACCACCAAGGACATGACCGTCTACCACTTCGACTTCGCCTCCGACCGCTGGCAAATCGCACTCGACATCGAAGCGGATCGAATGCGGAACATCTTGATCGACGACAAACACGAGTTCCAGCAAGAGAAGGGCGCGGTGATCGCCGAACTGGATGGCGGCGAAGATCTGCCGTGGGATTTGGAATACAAGACGATCCTTCCGATGCTCTGGCCGAAGGATTCGCCGTACTCGCATCCGGTGATCGGTCAACGCGAACACGTCACCGGGGCAACCGCGGAGATCATCAAGCGCTATTACGACAAGTGGTATCACCCGAATAACGCCTCGATTGTCCTCGTCGGCGGGTTCGACGCGGATGAGGCGCTGACGAAGATCAAGAAGCTCTTCGGTCCGATCGCCAAGGGCGAACTTCCTCCACGTAAGAAAGTCACGTTCTACCCGGAACGTAAGGAGCCGGTTCGCAAGGAATTCGAGTCGAAGTTCGACGTTCCGCGCATGATTATGGGCTTCAATACAGTCGGAGTGGGCACTCCCGAAGACCCGGTGCTGGATGTGATCCAGACGGTTCTCTCCGGCGGGAAGACTTCGCGGTTGTATCGCAAGCTCGTGGAGGACGAGCGAATCGCCTCCGAGGTGGATTCGGGGAACGAGGCCGGTCGCTATCCCGGCTGGTTTGGAGTGTACGTCGAGTTGCTTCAGGGGAAGGATCGCAAGAAGGCCGAGGAGTTGGTGTTCGCGGAACTGGAGCAGCTCGCGGGCGAGCCGATCACGGATGTGGAGTTGGCCCGAGCGCGGAGGCAGATTCTCGCCTCGTTCATCTTCTCGCGCGAAAACATCCACAACCTCGCGGATGCCATCGCCCGCACCAGCACTTACCCCGGCGCGGAAGACGTTAGTAAGTTCTTCCAGGACTACCTCGATAGCGTTCTGAAAGTGTCGAAGGCCGACGTTCAGCGCATCGCCAAGCAGTACCTTCAGCGCAAGCAGGCGGTGATCGTCTGGAGCGTCCCTCGTGCAGAATGCGGAATGCGGAATTCGGAATGCGGAATTGAAAACCAAGAACCAATCCAGACCAAGCTATTCCAGCCTGGGTTCTTCCGCTTGGTTTCCGCATTCCGAATTCCGCATTCCGCATTGCAACCGGGTGGCTTCTCGCTTGCCACGGCCAAGCGGGTTGTGCTTCCCAATGGCATGACGCTGGTGTTGCTCGAAGATCACCGGTTGCCGATTGTGGTCGCGGCGGTGTCGGTGGCGGATGTGCGCTTGCGCGAGCCGGTCGAGAAAGCCGGAGTTGCCGCGCTCATGGGTAACCTTCTGGAGGAAGGGACCGACAAGCACACGGGTAAGGAAATCTCCGCGCTCATCGAGGACACCGGAGGAAGCCTGTCGCTCTCATCGAGCGGCGGATCGCTCAAAGTGCTCACGCCCGATACGGACCTCGGTCTCGGATTGCTCTTCGAGTGCATTCAGCGCCCGACATTCCCGGATGATGCCCTGGAACGAATGCGCGAACAACAACTCTCGTACATCGCGGACGCGGAGACACGCCCACGCACACGCGCCAGTATGCTCTTCAACTCCACGGTCTATGGCGACCATCCATTCGGCAGGCCGTCGCTTGGCAAGAAGGAGATTGTTGAGAAGTTGACGAAGGCCGACGTGAAGGCGTTCCACACGCTGACGTTCGCGCCCAATTTAACCACGGTCGCGGTTGTCGGCGACTTCAAGACGGATGAGATGGTCAAGAAGATCGAGGCCCTCATGAATGACTGGAAGAAGTCCGATGCTCCCAAGCTCAACCTCGCTGCTCCGCCAAAGCCCGCGCTTGTGGAAAAGATCGTCAGCGATCCGAACGCGGCCCAAGTTCACATTTACATCGGTCAACTTGGCATCACACGCGACAATCCCGATTACTACAAGCTGCTCGTGATGGATAATGTGCTTGGCACCGGGCCGGGGTTTACCGATCGGCTCTCGTCCACGCTTCGCGACCGACAGGGGCTTGCCTACACCGTCACCGCGACCATCGCTTCCTCCGCGGGGAAGGAACCGGGCGCGTTTACCGGGTTCGTGGGCACCTTCCCGAAGAATTACCTGGACGTGAAGCACGGATTCCTGAAGGAAGTCAACAAGCTCCGAGACGACCAACCTACCCAACAGGAAGTGGATGACGCGAAGAAGTATCTGCTCGGCAGCTTGCCGTTCCGGTTCACCACAATGAGCGCGGTCGCGAGTCAATTGCTGGAAATCGAGCGATACAACCTCGGCTTTGACTACCTGGAGACTTACCGCAACCAGATCGAGGCTGTCACACCGGCAGACGTGCAGGCAATGGCCAAGAAGTACCTCGACCCGGACAAGTTCACCATTGTCGCGGTCGGGGCGATTGACAAGGACGGCAAACCGCTCAAGAAAGGAAAGTAGGACAGGCATCTTGCCTGTCTCTTGATGTAGGACAGGCATCTTGCCTGTCTCTTCCAAATGACAGGCTGGAAGCCTGTCCTACAAGACAGACAGGCATCTTGCCTGTCCTACGAAGAAGTCGCCTGCTGTCACAATCCTCGAACAGCGTTGCGTTTTCAAACGTAGAATTCACCACCGCCCAGATGTCTTGGAGCCGCGGGTATGAACGACGCGAACCAGAATTCGCCGAACAACCCGGCGCAGTTTCCCAACTTCAGCGCGAAGTATCCGGTCAATGCTCCGGCAAGTTCAGAGCCTCCCGCGCCCCCGGCAACGGGCGGACTGAAGTCCGCCTTCAAGATCGCCATTCCTCTCGTGGTGCTCGTGGGCATCGTGTTCGGGATTACCTTTTTCACTCAGTACACCCCTCCGGAGAAGGAGGAGGAACAGACCACGACGGCAACTGGTCAACCGCTGGTCTTCTTCAGTAGTGTGCGAGTCTGGGATCCTCCGAACCTGGAAGGTGAGTTTCGCAACTTCCCGCTGCTTGCTCCTTCCGCCGACCCCGATAAGAGCAATAACCCGTTTCGGTTCAACGTCCAGGATCGTATCTTCCAGGGAATCTACGAGCCGGACCCTAATAAGAATCGAACCGCGCAATTCTGGTTCCAAAATCGACACCCCAACCCGGTGACGATGCAACTCAAACGGGTGAGTTGCCAAGCCTGTAGCGGCGGGCAAGTCGCGGCCATTCCACCCGATGTCACGCGGCAGATTCTCCAGCAGGCCGCGGTCGGGACGCTCCCGATTGGGGCAATCACCGGCCTGCCCGTCGGGATGGTCGAGCCAGCGGCGCAACTCGGAAAGCTTGAGTGGACCTATCACAAGTTTGAAACCAATCCCGATGCCACATACAAGGTTCCCCCAGCCGATCCGAACGCGGACAAGTGGTCTGCCCAGTGGGGAATTTTGGAGTTGCAGTTCGCGGTCTTTAAGGAGGGTCAGAAGGATCCGCTGAAGAGCGAGTTTGCCATGCTCGTCGAGGGCACGGAGATTACGGGGATGACCGAGTTCGTGATCCACTTCCACGGAGCCAATCCATTCGAGGTCACGGACCCAATCATTGACGCGGGGGAGATTGGCGACCTCACCGGCGATCAGAATTACTCCCTGATCGTCTTCTCCTCAACTCGTGGCCCCAATTCCGAGTTTGGCGACTTCAGTGAACCCTCGGCCGTTATTACCAATCCGGATGGAACCCGCGATCAGAGCAAGTTCATTGAAGTGACCAAGATCGAGCGCGTGGCAGATACGGAACTGACCGAACTTGGGCAGAAACTGTTGGAGGTCGGCCGCCTCCCGCGAGTCCAGGCGGCTTACCGCGTGACGATCACCGTTCGGGCAAAGGTGGGGGAAGCCCGACTCGATATCGGCAAACTCACCCGAACCATCACGTTCACCTCCGGCAATGGTCGCCAGGATGTAGCTCTCACTGCGAAAGTGCGTGGAGCGGTCTGGCTGGAGAATGATGAGCGCACCCAGATTGACTTGCGGAGTTTCTCCGGCGCGGAAGGCACCACCCGCGTCGTGACCCTGGTGACTCGAACCACCGGGATGGAACTGGCTGTCGTTGGAGACGAGTGTTATCCGAAGAGCTTCCAGTACAGACTTGAGAAACTGCCGGATCGCGGCGGGCAGGGTTACTATCGGCTTCACTTGACCGTGCCTCCGAGGCGGCAATTCGGCGCGATCAGTAACGGTGTTGTGGTGTTGGAAGTGAAAGGAAAAAACCCGCAGCGGATGCGAATTCCGATCACCGGCAACGGCGAACTCCGCAGGAATTGACAGGATCGGTTGTGCGGGTTGTTTGGCCCTGAGTTTGCATTCCAACTTGCCCAGCCCGCGCAATCCAGCGCTGGGAAGTTGCTCAGTCTGCTCGTCAGCGCCTGAACACTCGACATGCCCGCCCTCAGTGACCGAATCCCGTTACGGGAGCAAACACACGCTGTCACTCTTTGTTGGAGTCCCGGCTTTCGCCGGTCTTCGTTCAAAACCGCTTCAGGCGCGACTCCAACGAAGTCAGGCTTGCAACAGAGCAACGGCCCGCGGTTGGCGTTCTAACTTCGACAGGAGGACGATGAGCCATGACCGAACCACTCGCTCCTCCGACCGCCAACCGCCTCTATTCGTGGCGCGGGGTCGGTCTTGTTGGCCTCTGTGCGAGTCTCCTGGCGTTCATCCACTTCGCCACCGAGCCGACAACAAGCTCAGCGGCCGACACGCCCGGCTCGAAGGCCAAGGAGCCGACCATCGGCGGGTTTCCCCTGTTTAATCAGTGGCCGAAACAGAACCCAGACGCGGTTCTCGTTCTCACCGGACAAACGTTCGGCTTCCTTCAGCCGTGTGGATGCAGTCGGCCTCAGGTGGGCGGACTGGAGCGCCGAGGGATGTTCATCGAATCGCTCAAGGCCAAGGGCTGGCCGGTCGCGGCCATTGATCTGGGTGACATTTACCCTGAGAAGCCCGCGAATCGTGATCAGGGGATGATGAGATACGTCACCACTCTGCACGCGATGCGCGAGATGGGCTATGTCGCGGTGGGCATGGGCAAGACAGAGATCGAGGGCGACATCCTTCGACTGCTCAGTGGCTACGCGCTCCAGAAACAACAACGCCCCTTCACGCTCGCGGGCAACGCGCAAGCCGTGGTCGATGGGAAGGTGTTCAAGCGTGAAGATTACTTCCCCGGACCAGGAAAGCGCTCATCGGTCGAGTTGATTGAAGTGGCTAAGATCGGCAAGATCCCTGTTGGGGTCGCGGGTGTCGTTGGCAAATCTCTTGCTGATGCGGTGAAGACAAAGAAACTCGACCCCGCGGGCGCTCTGGACTTCGTACCGGAGGCGAACACACTCAAGCAAGCGGTCGATGAGTTGGCAAAGCACCCGATGAAACCGCAAATTCAGGTACTCATCTACCAGGGCACGAGCAAGGAAGCGGCCGCGGTGGCGAAAGCGTGGCCGCAGTTCCACATCATCCTCTGTCAGGCGGATGGCGATTTACCGCCGATGATGCCCCAGAAAGCGGGAAACACGCTCATCGTGCATGTCGGGCATCGCGGGCAGCATGTTGGGGTGCTGGCTGCGTACAAGAAACAGGACGGGTTCGACTTCCGGTATCAACTGGTTCCGATGGAAGAGTTTTACATCACGCCCGGCACCGAGGAGGAAGCACGCAAGAAGAACAAGGTGCTTCCACTTTTGGAAGAGTACGCGGTGGGTGTGAAAAAGGACATCCGACTGGGCAAGGATTATCCTCGCACGCCACACTTGGCTCAGATCAATGCTCTCGGCTTCAAACAGCCGGTGCAACTGACTTATGTCGGCTCTGATGCGTGTAAGGCGTGTCACAAAGCCGAACACGATGCGTGGGGGAAGACCCTTCACAGTCACGCAATGGAAGCGCTTGAGAAGAAGGCCACGCGACCGACTCTGAGACAGTACGATGGCGAGTGCGTGCGTTGTCACAGCGTCGGTTTCGAGCACACTCGCGGCTACGAGGACGAGAAGTTAACTCCTCACCTCAAGCACGTTGGGTGCGAGAGTTGCCACGGTCCAGGAAGCGGACACGTTGCCAAGCCGAAGGACAAATCGCTGCTCCCGCTCTTGTCACTCTGGAAGAACCCCGCCGCGAAGAACCCCGCGACCGAGAAGCTGCCGGACGTTGCGTTCATGGCGAAGATGGCCAAGCTCACTGAGTTCGAGCGCGGAAAAGAGAAAGTGCCCGCGGAGATCTCTCGCCTGATTACCGCGACGTGGAATATGTGCGGGAAGTGTCACGACCACGAGAACGACCCGCACTTCGACCTCTACAAGTATTGGCCGAAGGTTCGACACACGGGTCTTGCTCCTCCCGGCGGCTGGCCCGCCGTTGTGCCGAAGAAGTGAGGCGAACCCCGCCCGCAAGGGCGGTGGGTTGCGTGTGGACCCGCCGCCCTTGCGGGCGGGGTTCGCCAACAACACTTCACTTGCTCTGTGTCGCGGTCACCACGACGGTTTGTCCTTCCACTTTGGCGTTGTAAGTGACA
>JAKEEV010000332.1 GCA_022616395.1 Planctomycetia bacterium
AGATTGCGAACACGAGCGTGAAGGCGACGAACCCGCTTGCGTGCCTTCCGCCGGTTCGATCCGTTCTTCTTCGTGCGGGACAACGTGCGGCTTCGTCGCCGCAGTTCCGGCAGTTCGGCTTTCAGGAATCGCGGGTTGGCGACGTATTCGCCGTCACTGGTCGTCAGGAAGTGTTCCAGTCCCACGTCGATTCCAACAGCCGGAAGCCCGTTCGGAACAAACGGAACTTCGCCGAGGTCGCACGAGAGCACGACAAACCACTTGTCGGCTTCGCGGGTAATCGAGACAGTCTTGATCGTCCCCTGATGCGGTCGGTGAACCTTCACGCGGATTGTGCCGACGTGCTGAACGCGAAGCCTGTTTCCCTTCAAGCGGATGCCGTCGCCGTGCGAAGGGAACTCCACGGTGTCAAAGCGGTCGCGGCTCTTGAATCGCGGATAGCCCGGTTTCTCGCCGGACTTCAACCGCCGGAAGAACGCGGCGAATGCCTTGTCCAACCGCCGCATCGTAGCTTGCGCGGAGCTGAAGTTGATGCGAGCGAAGTAGAGGTTAGCGACCCGCTGAGATTTGAACCACGCGGATTGCTCGGAGTACTTCACCGACTTCTTCGTTGTCTCGTATGCGGTCTTCCGCTGTTCCAGACAAGCGTTGTACAGTCTCCGATGCGTTTCCAGCATCGCGCCGAGTTTCCGCGATTGGTTCGCGTTGGAGAACAGTCTGTACTTGTACGCTCGCCGCACGACCTACTTCCCTTGTCAGCGAGAAGACCGCACCGGCGTTTTTGCGGTATCGAGATTCTCGACCGACATTACACCGTTGGCAGTTGTCTAACGGTAGTTCGGTAGTTCTTTTTGGAGGGCCGGGATTAATACGCCAGCTAAAGCAGGCGGTCCCCTCGCCACGGACCTATGGGGAAATCATACTCGATCCGCACCTCAAGCGCGAATGTTCGACGCGCGGATTGCCAGATGCGTGATCGGGGTTGCACCTCTCTGCCAACGAACGTACTATTCCGCTTCGTCCGTTCCCCACCCTTCGCCTCTGCTTGCCAACTGAGA
>JAKEEV010000038.1 GCA_022616395.1 Planctomycetia bacterium
CCGGCTCTGATTCGGCGCTGAAGCGTCAGCGACGGGTTTTCTCCGTTTCCGTTGCGAAGAGAAACACCGTCGCTGACGCTTCCGGCTCTGATTCGGCGCTGGCCACGACACGCCCAAGTGTGGTCATGTGGCGCGCACTCACTTCCTCCAAAGATGCGAGCACGTCGCGGAATTGCCTTAAAACGAGCCGAAATCGAATGCGTTTCGTGAGCGGCATCGCGGTTGCAATGCTCACTTCGCTTTCGGTCTTCATCCTCAACAACCAGGATTCTCAAATGTCCCAGCGCCGCGCCTTCACGCTTATCGAGTTGCTGGTGGTGATCGCAATTATCGCCATCCTCATCGGGCTTCTGCTCCCCGCGGTGCAGAAAGTGCGCGAGGCCGCGGCCCGAATGAGTTGCTCGAATAATCTCAAGCAACTCGGACTGGCTGCCCACAACTACGAGAGTTCCTACAGCTACTTCCCCGCCTCAAAGCGAACGAGTCGTCCCCAACGAAGCTGGGCGCCCGACCTTCTGCCTTTCCTCGAACAGGCGAACGCCGTCTCCGGCGCTTACTACAACCTGGCCGAGAACTGGTGGCGCACAACAGGCGAGGTGCCTCCCAACGTCGGCCTGACGATTCCCAACGGGACGACCACGCAGACCTACTTCAAGATCTTCAACTGCCCCTCCACGCCAAATCAACCGCGGTTGCAAAACAAGTTCGAGACTCCACCCGAACAAAACAAGATCGGCTCGACCAGCGATTACTTCGCGGTTGAGGGCGTAAATCTCGCCATCGCCGGCGATCTCGGCTACACGCCCACTGGCGATCTGCGAGGCGTACTGCGAGTCTTCACCGAAGGCCCAACTCGCGTCACCGCAATTACTGATGGCACATCGAACACGATTCTCTTCGCGGAGTGTGCTGGGCGTGAAGACGTGTATCGCGGACGAACGCTCATCGCAATGGCCCAGACGAACAAGAGTCTGCCGAACTGCGCTCGCGCTCGTGGAGGAGCCTGGGCCACCAACGACAACCCCTACGACATCGGCCGGCGCGTCGAATGGTGCTCGGGAGCGGCCGGCTCCATCCCGGCCACCGTGCCCATGAAGATCAATAGCTCCAACGAATGGGGCTTCCTCTTCTACAGCTTCCACACCAACGGCGCAAACGCCGTGATGGCCGACGGGAGCGTGCGATTCTTGCGCGAAAGCACCCCACTGGCGACCCTCGTTGGCCTCTCCACTCGCGCCGGTGGCGAAGTGATCGTCAACGACTGACCCGACGAACGAAACCCACGAGCGCACGCGAGGGGGTATCGCAGATCACTCAATTACTGAACCGGGGTTCCATCCAGTGTCACAAAGAGTGGTCGCGTGCCCCCTCGCAGCTTACAAGTGGGTAACAAGAAGACCGGCTGAAGCCGGGACTCCAACAAAAGCGCATGTTGGAGCCCCGGCTTCAGCCGGTCTTCGTTTTGCCGGCTCAAGCTGACTCCAACATGCGCTTGCGGAGGTGTTCGAGCACTTCGGTTTGGCTCTCGGTTCGGACCCGGTGGTTTTCGAGTGACGTCTGAAGAGCTACACGCCCGGCCAGTGACTGCAAACGCTTTGCTGGCCTCCAAAGTCAGTCAACGCCCGTCGGGATCATTCCGGCGGGCGTTCGTGCTTCTCCGCGACATTTCCGGGGCTTCACGGCGGCTTTACGATTTCTTCACACTTCAAGATTACAACTACTCCTCCGAATCTGCTGCCGCGCAGTTTCGGGCAGATTGGTGTTCTGGCTTCGTGTCTTTCTCCACACCAGACACCCCAATCTGCCCGAAACTCCGCGAGTAGGGTAAACTGGCAGTGAGCGAGTTGCGGGAATTAACTCCCTCACCCACACACCGCTGAGGACTTCGACCCCGTGATCGCAACACCCGCCTTTCCACGCCCTGAAAACGCCCCGAACGAGGGACCACCGATGGCACAGCCGCGGATCCTGATTATCGAGGACGAGCGCGGGCTGACCCAGTCGCTGTCCTGGTATTTCAACCGTGAAGGTTACGAGGTGACCGTCGCCCACGATGGGCTGGAGGGGCTCCGCAAAGCCCAGACCGCCTTGCCCGACCTGGTGCTCCTCGATCTGATGCTCCCAAGCCTGAGCGGGCTGGAGATCTGCCGCGAACTGCGAGCCGGAGAGCGCACCCGCGAAATTCCCATCATCATGATTACCGCCAAAACCGAGGAGACCGATCAGGTGGTCGGCTACTCGCTCGGAGCGGATGACTACGTGGGCAAACCGTTTTCAAACAAGATTCTGTTGGCGAAGGTGACGGCTCTGTTGCGTCGGGTCGCGGGTCAAAGTGAACCAGGTGATGTGTCGGAACACCAGGGAGTGAAGATTGACCGCGTGAGGCACCGAGTCACGCTCGGCGACGAGATCCTTGAGTTGACCCCCACCGAGTTCCGGTTGCTCGAAACGCTCGTCCGTCAGCCCGGCCGCGCCTTCAGCCGTCGGCAGCTCATGGAGTCCGCCATCGGAGACAACTCCATTGTTCTGGAACGGACCATCGACGTTCACATCAAGACGCTTCGGCGCAAGTTGACCGATGCGGGCGGATCGGGCGAACTGATCGAAACCGTCCGCGGAGTCGGGTATCGCTTTCGCGAAGACGACCTCGAAACGAAGTGACAGCCAAGTAGGACAGGCATCTTGCCTGTCTGTTTGTAGGACAGGCTGGACACCTGTCTCACTCAACTGACAGGCAAGATGCCTGTCCTACATCAAGAGACAGGCAAGATGCCTGTCCTACATCAAGAGACAGGCAAGATGCCTGTCCTACATCAAGAGACAGGCAAGA
>JAKEEV010000333.1 GCA_022616395.1 Planctomycetia bacterium
AACGCCCCAGGCTATGTTGTCCGACCCTTCGGGGTCAAAACCGCGCCTCTTCCAGTTCCGGAGTACCGTTGTAGCGATCCCTACTCGCGTTTCCGACGCTTCGTCATGAGCACCATCGTCAGTAGAGCAAGGAAGCTCGCCAGCACAAAAATCCAATACGCGAAGGCGACAACAACTGCAACGCATGCGTCGAAGTTCCATCCCCCGGTCCACTCACCGGTAGTTCCGACCGCGAACATCTCGCACCTCGCAATCTGAGCTTCCCTTCCGCTCAAGCATCACAACATCCCTCACGCTCCCGCTAATCCGGGGCGAGTCTTCGACCGCGAGGCTTGCTTGGCGGCGGCTTCTTTGGTGGCCGCGTCGCGAAGGACTTTCTCCAACTGCTCCAGATACTCGCGGAACCGTCGGCGGCCGGTGGCCGTCAGCGCACAGGTCGTAAGCGGTCGGCGGCCCTCGAAGCCCTTGGTGATCTTCACCAGACCCGCGTCGGTCAACACATCAAGATGCCGGCTTAAATTGCCGTCGGTGAGGTCGCACAGTCGGGCGAGATCGGAGAACGACAGCCCCTCGGGGCGTGTGATGAGCGCTGTGAGGATGCCCAACCGCGCCTTCTCGTGCAGCACGCGATCCAGGCCGTCGTAAGCGTAGCGGCCCACTTCTTCGCCTTCGGATTTAGCCATTGGTGTGCTCCTGTTCCAAGTTTCACCCGCTCCCTCACGGTCGCGGTTCACCTTCACTGCGCAGCGCGATCGCGGTGATGAGATGGCCCACGCCGAACACACCGCCAACGCTCCAACCCGGCAACTCCTTCGGCATCCACGCAAGCAACAGCCCGCCGACCAGAACGTAAGCCAATCCGATAACACCAACAGCGCGCGGAAGGTGTGGTCGAACCGCGATGATACCCAGCCCGAACACCACCGCCCACACGCCGGGCAACAGTTGCACGTTCGAGTCAGTGCGGCCAAGAGCCAGCGTGAACAGCCCACCAGCCAGCACGCACGGCAGGAACTGACCCATCACGCGTCTGGTTCGTCGGCGCTCGAAGTCATCTTCGCGGAACAGATACGAGCGGATCGCGGCTCCGAGGCCGACCAGCGCGCCGGCCGCTCCAATCGCGCTCCAGTACCACACGAACGCGCTCGCATCTCCCCTCGGCACAATCCACGACTGAGCGACCGCCGCGACCAACCCGACCACGCCGACCAACGCCACCGTCGGCACGCGAAATCCGCGGTACACCTCGCCCTTGGTGAGCTGATCGTGGATGCGGTCGAGTTGATCGAGCGCGTCTCGGACTTCCATGCGGCGAATTCCGTGAGTTCCGGAAAGTGAGTTTGTGGCGGCAGTATACTTGGCAATGCAAAGTAAAGTCAAGAAGGAATCTGAGATCGTAGTCATCACGCTCCGCGTGATGCCGCCGCGAAGCGGCGAGTTTGTTTTGAGTGGCAAGAGAATTACCGCTCTTCGAGCGGCCAGCACGCGGAGTTTTCAAGACACAGGGCTTCCGCCCTGTGCTACGAAAGTCGGCCCCTGCGGGGCGAAGAAAGCCCCGTCGCTGACGCTTCCGGCTCTGATTGTCTTCGCCGCGGAGCGGCCGGCTTATTTGGCACAGGGCGGAAGCCCTGTGGACAAATCGTCACACGAACGGCTTGAACAGCTCGGTGGTGAAGTAGCGTTCCATGCGGTCGGCGAACACCGTTACGACTTGAGCTGTGGGATCGTTCAAGCGGCGAAGTGTTTCCAGAGCGGCTCGGTAGTTCAATCCGGAGCTGGGGCCGACGGGGAAGCCGAGGCGGATCAGTTCGCGTGTCGTTGAGAGTGCGTCTTCGTCCGGCACTTCTATTGTGACCAATCCCGGCAGTCGCGACGGCTGAAAAATCTGAGAAATGCACTCCGCGACTCCGGGAATACGCGCGCTGAAGCTACAACATTCCGCTTCGGGCGTCCGCGTGAGGTTCACGGGCTTCGCCAGCACCGGAATCACCGGGCAACCGTTTTCGCGCAGTCCTTCAAATAGTCCCACCAGCGTGCCGCCGGTTCCGACTCCGCTCACGACGGCATCGACCTTCCCGCCGGGGACTTGATCGAGCACTTCGCGTGCGGTTCCGAGCCGGTGAGCCTCCGCGTTATCCGGGTTGGCGAACTGCCTGGGAAGGAACACACTGGGTTCGTTGCCGAGTCGTTCCACTTCCGCGATTGCTCCGCGAATGCCTTCTCCTGTTGGCGTGAAGCGCACATCGCCGCCATAAGCGCGAATCAGGAACACACGTTCGCTGCTGACTCCTTCGGGCATCACTGCGAGGAACTTCAGCCCCATCTGCGCGCACGCCAGAGCAAGCGCGATGCTCGTGCTTCCGCTCGATGCTTCGACCACACGCTCGCCGCACTTCACGCGGCCCTGTCGCCAGGCTTTTTCCAGAATGAACCGCGCGATGCGGTCCTTCGTGCTTCCGCTTGGGTTGAGGAACTCCAGTTTGCACCACACAGGCGGCAACTCGCGATTGAGTTGCACCGGGACAAGCGGTGGAGGAGCGATTCGATTCAAATACCGGTGACAGCCGGGCAACTCGGCGGGCATGGGGAATCTCTCAAAATGTAGTCCTCACGCTCCGCGTGAGGGCTTTTCCTCACGCGGAGCGTGAGGACTAGAATCAAGACCGAACATTTCTCTTGCGTCCGCCTCTATACTGGAAATGAGGCATTCCGAATAGGGGGACACATGCCGCGTGTTGTGCTGGCGATGAGTGGAGGAGTGGACAGTTCCGCGTCGGCCGTGCTTTTGAAGAAGCAAGGCTATGACGTGATCGGGCTGTTCATGCGCACCGGCACGCACGGACACGACCAGCCCGACGAGCGTCGCGACAACAAGAAGGGTTGCTGCTCCGCCATCGACGCGGGCGATGCGCGGCGCGTGACTGATCGTCTCGACATTCCGTTTTATGCGCTCGACTTCGAGAGCGAGTTCAACCAGATCATCGACTACTTCGCGGACGAATACGCGCGGGGACGAACGCCAAACCCCTGCGTTGTGTGCAACAACTGGCTGAAGTTCGGCCAACTCTGGGCGTTCGGGCAGAAGCTCGGTGCGGACTTCATCGCGACCGGCCACTACGCGCAAGTGGTGAAGAACGAAAGCGGCGCGGAGCTTCACAAGGGCATCGACAGCGAGAAGGATCAAAGCTACGTGCTTCACGGCATCAAGCGCGAAGTGCTTCCGCATCTGCTCTTCCCAGTCGGGGGATACACCAAGCCTCAGATTCGGCAGTTCGCGCGCGAAGCCGGCTTACTGAGTGTCGCGGAGAAGCCCGATAGTGTCGAAATCTGCTTCGTGCCCAGCGGAAACCATGTGGATGTTGTTCGCGCGCGTCGGCCGGAAGTCGCGGCGGTCGGTGTCATCCAGGAGAAGGACGGCACAATTCTGGGCGAGCACGACGGCATCGACCGCTTCACGATTGGTCAGCGTAAAGGGCTTGGCATTGCGGCCGGTCGCAAGCGATTCGTCCTGGAACTGCTTCCCGAAACGAACACCGTGATCGTCGGCGACGAACGCGACTTACTTTCCACTGGACTTGTCGCGAGCGAAGTGAACTGGCTCATCGACACGCCCACCAAGCCATTCTCTTGCGTCGCGAAGATCCGTTACCGGCACGCGGGCGTTCCTGCTCTTGTGACGGCAACCGACAACGGCGCGGAAGTGCGCTTCGAGTCGCCACAGCCCGCGGTCACACCGGGGCAAGCGGTCTGCTTCTACTCCGGCACTCGCGTCCTCGGCGGCGGCTGGATTGAGCAGGCGGTAAGCAGAAACTAACCACAGAGACACAGAGACACAGAGAAAGTCAGAAGACAGAAGAGAGTTTTCAAAGAACTCTTCTCCTGTTTTCTCTGTGCCTCTGTGTCTCTGTGGTTAATCCCTCTCTTCTTCGCTCCCGTCGGGAATAATCTCCGCACATCTGCATCACATCTATGAGGGGCAATGATGGGTGCAAGTTGATCCTCACGACCGGTCATGTCTGATTAGCACCCATTCCGTTTCCACATCTCACAAAAGAGAGGGTACGTTCCATGTTGCGGACGTGTGTGCTGTGCTG
>JAKEEV010000334.1 GCA_022616395.1 Planctomycetia bacterium
GAACGGCACGTTGACGGAGGAACCACTTCCTCCATGTTCTTCGCTCCTCCGTGGGTTCCGCCCGAGGCACGCGCGAATCTCCCGCCCGGTTGGTTGCACGGCTCCGATCTCTACATCCTCGTTGCCGGAAAGATGTATCCCGATCCGATGCCGGTGAAGCCGCGCACAATCTCCATTGCCGGTAGCGCGGTGTCCACAATCGTCTACGACCAGACGCGAAGCGACCTGCACAAGCTCTTCCTGCTCACCATTCTGACCGGCATGAACTACAACCTCTCGGTGATCCCGAAGGATCAGCCCGCTCCGCGAGAGAGTATGAAGTTCGACCCGGCGGAGCTGACGCAGTTGTTCAACGCGGGCGCGGCGTGGGCGATGACCGGAATGAAGTGGCGTGACACACCGCCCGGCTACGAACCAGGCGAAGGCAATCGCTTCCGCGCCGGCACCGTGTTGACGGATGCGGGCGGATTTGGGCCCTAGACGGTAGTCGTTGGTCATTGGTCATTCGTCCTTTGTGGAGTGCAGTGACACTCCTGAAGAGGCAATTCCGTCCGAATGACTAATGACCAATGACTACATCGTCCGTCCTCCATCCACGACTAACACTTGCCCCGTGGTGAGTGTGGTTGCGGTGGCGAGGTAGATCACGGCGTCCGCGATGTCGTCGGGAGTCGCGGCTCGACCAAGCGGGGCTTGTTCAAGAAACTTGGCGATCTGTGTTTCTCGGCCGGAAAGCCAGCGCGTGAGAATTGGCCCCGGCGCGACCGCATTCACCCGAACGTCTGGCCCGAAAGCGCGAGCAAGGGATTGCGTCAGGCAGTTGAGTGCCGCCTTGCTCGCGCAGTAGGGAATCGAACTCCCCTGTCCCGTGAGACCCGCCACACTCGACACATTGACAACGCTTCCCTTACTTGCTCTGAGTAGCGGCATCGCAGCGCGCACGCAGTAGAACGCACCAAGCAAGTTCACGCCGAGAATCTCCTTCCACACGTCATCGGTGAGCGCGTCGAGGTCGGTGTGCGGAATGAAATGCGTCATTGCGGCGTTGTTCACGAGCACATCGAGCCGGCCGTAGGCCGCTTCGGCGCAGGCGATCATCTTGTTCACTTGCGCGGCATCCGCGACGTTCGCCTTGAACAGGAGAGCTGGCACGCCGCACGCTTGGACGAGTTGGAGCGTTTCGAGAGCCTCTGTTTCGGACTTCGAGTAATTCACGACGACCGCGAAGCCGAGTTTGGCGAACCGCACGGCACACGCACGCCCCACGCCGGTTGCCGAGCCGGTAACCAGAGCAACTTTCCGCGAATCGGACATGGCGAACTCCTGGATTGATAGTAGTAGCATTCGCTGGGTGGCGTTCTTCTTTACAGTAGTAGGCATTCGCTGGGTGTCGTGAATCTCACTCAGAACGGCACCCAGCGAATGCCTACTACTCTGAAAACCGTGAACCTGCTTCGCTATCTGCCGAACAGCCTCTCCATCATCCGGCTTCTGCTTGGGTTTGCGTTTCCGTTCTTCCCAACCGACTGGCGGCTGTGGGTGATTATCATTGCGGCCCTGTCGGATGCTTTTGATGGCCTCACGGCTCGCTGGCTTCATGCCGAATCAAAGGCCGGGCGGTTGCTTGACCCCATCGCGGACAAGGTGTTCATACTGATGGTCGCTCTGACGCTTCTGGCCGAGAGCGCGATTCATCCGCTATGGGCCGCGGGTGTTGCTGCTCGTGACTTGGTAGTGTTGGTGGGCGTGGTGATCGTGACCGTTCGACGTCGGTGGTCCGCGTACCGCAAGATGCGCCCGAAGTTGATTGGCAAGATCACAACCGCGGCTCAGTTCGGGGTGCTTCTGGCTTTGATTGCGTGGGGCAGCTCCCCGACGTGGTTACTCGTGACAGCGACGGTGTTGAGCGTGCTTGCCGGGATTGATTACGCGCGTGAATTCTTGAAGAGCATGATCGCGGCGAACATTGACACTCCGTGCTGATGTGGCGTTGCGTGGAAGACTTTGGCAAGTGAGCCGCTGTCAGGCCAAACCTTCGGTCGAGTTGCGGGCACTGTCTGGGTGGAAGTCCCTCACTCGGATTCGGTTCAACAATGGCGAACATCGCGACGGTTGCGGCGGTGGCCTACCTGAAACTCGGCGTGCCTCGCGGTCGGGTCACAGCGCACGGTTTGTTGCGGGCCATGACTCGCTACTGCGGGCTTGTCGTCGTAGATGTAGCGCACGACGGGGGGAGGCTCATAGGGATGCTCTCCGTGTGGCGAGTGTGGATGTGGTACAATCACCGAGGAGGCGAGCCACTCTGCGGAGATGAACAATGGCGAAGGGAACGAAGTCGGGTAAGAATGTTCCGACTCAGCGCGCGGATCGCGTGAAGCTGACTCCCGAAGAGTCGTTGAAGCGGATGCAAGAGTTTGACAAGCGGAAGGAAGCTTTCGTTGCCGCTGTCCGAAAAGGCAAGAATCGAAGCGTACCTGCCTGAGGTACCCCGACCGGAATCAGGCTCTCCTGGTTGAGTTGGAAGGGGAATACCAA
>JAKEEV010000335.1 GCA_022616395.1 Planctomycetia bacterium
AAAGGGCGATACAAAAACGGAGGCCATGTCTCCACCCATCGCTTGCTCCAACTACACAAACGACAATCCTGATACCCTGAAAGCCCTGCCCCTTCGGGGTACAGACACAAAATCTACTGGTGCGTGATCGGGCGTTGAGGCACGGTGAGGTGTGGTTCCGCTTCTTCTGGCTTCTGTTCTCTGTCCTTTGCTCTCTGTTCTGTACCTTCACTTCCCTGCTCTGTCTCCTGATGACTGATGACTGATGACTGCTCACTGACTTCTGATCTCTGACTCTCGTCTCCGATCTCGCGGGCCACGGAGCGCGTGAGTAACCACGCGGTCGGTGCCATCACCAGAACGGTTCCGACAATCGTGATCGCGTCCACTGGTCGGTCGAAGAGCCACACGCTGAACGCCAGCACGAACACGATCTGCATTAGCCCAACCACGGAGACTTTCGCCGGAGCGCCGCGCCCGAATGCCAGCGTCAGAAAGACTTGCCCGATGGTTGCGCTCACACCGATGCCGAGCAACTTCAGGAGCACGGGGAGTTCGAGGACGCGGGCCGTTGGCTGCGTTCGCGGCGCGATGAAGAACGCAGACAGGCAAAAGATGGTGCCCACCGCGGAGAAGTGAACGACGACGGCTCGCGGGTCGATGTCGTTCAAACGATGCAAACCGAGCATGGCAATCGCGGTGAAGAACGCAGCGGCCAGAGCCGCGGGCACGCCGAGGTTGCCCGCTTCCAGGTGCGGTCGTTCCACGAGAACCACGCCAACGATGCCGATCAGGATGGCGATGAGTGTTTTCGCGCCCGGTGCATGACCATATAGAGGCCAGGCGAGTAGAGCCACCCACAGCGGGAAGGTGTTACACAAGGTCACCACGTCCTCGGAGTGAAGCTGGGAGAAGGCGTAGAACGTGCAAACCATACTGCAACTGCCCGCGATGCTCCTCACCCACAAGATCCGCGGACGAAACCACACGAGCTTGACACCCGCGTGCCACGCCAAAAGCGCTCCGAACACCGCGACCAATCCGGCGCGGAACACGGCGACCGTCTGCCAGTCGCAAAGCGGAGGAGAGTTGGTGGATCGCCGGGTGAGGGTTTCGGCGAGGACAGCCATCACCGAGAAGGAGAATGTGCCGCAGAGCATCCACACATACGGTCGGGCATCGGGCTGTGTCATTCTGAAACCTTAGTGTTCGGCTCGGTCGGCGGGTAGGCGACTTGGAATAGCATGCGATACAATCGCGTTGATCGACGTTGCGGTTCTGGAACGTGTTGAAATCGGGAGGGGCGACTCATGTATCCTTCGGGCCGATGGGATGGCTTCTGGGTGCAGAGAGGTTGGGGCCGGCAAGCGATGACACCGTTCACACTCAGCTTCGCGGAGGACCGCATCACCGGTTCGGGGCGCGACGTAATCGGCCGGTTCACATTCAGCGGCGAATACGACTCGACAACCGGCAACGTGCGAATGGTGAAGCAGTACATCGGCAAACATCAGGTGCTCTACATCGGTCAACCGGATGGCGAGGGGAGCATTCAAGGAACATGGCACCTCTTTGGAGACAGCGGGCCGTTTTTGCTTCGCCCCATGATTCAGCGCCCGACCGGTGACGAACCGATTCAAGCAATTGGGTAGATCGCTTTTCACGATGGGAGAGCGGATCTCAACGAGCCGCGACCGTCCGGGAGCGCTTACTCACGAGCCGCTCTCTGACCAGTAGTTTCAAGTTGGGCGTGGGGAGAGGGCAGAGTGTTTTCAGCCCACCTCAGCCCACTTCCTGCGGTCAGACGAGGTCGCAGGCCAGGACTCCAAGAAGCGCGACCCTGCACGCCAGGCGAGCGAGGCGAGGACCGCGAAAACACGCAAACCGAGGATGGCAACTGGCATAGACAGATGTTCACTTTAGGTGTAATCTGGAGAATGGGTTGGGAGCGATCTTTGACAACCAAACCGCTAGTACAGATTCACCCGCTCCCTGACCAACGCCGGTTTGGCGTTGTTGGGACGAGGTCGCTGCGC
Source organism: Planctomycetia bacterium (assembly GCA_022616395.1). Taxonomy (GTDB): domain Bacteria; phylum Planctomycetota; class Planctomycetia; order Gemmatales; family Gemmataceae; genus Gemmata. Next base: position 2,016 of record JAKEEV010000335.1, read on the forward strand.
TTCAAGAATGGCTTCGCGCTGGTGCAGGTAAAGCTTGCGGTCGCGAGGCATCGCGCCGCG